>JBEBJC010000651.1:0-5078 GCA_040080105.1 Myxococcota bacterium | reverse complement strand
CGGGATGGACACACTCGTCGGGGACCTGCTCGCGGCGGCCCGGATCGACTTCGAGGCGGTGGCGCCGCGCGACCTCGAGGTGGTCGACCTGGCGTTGCGGGCGGCCGCGCAGGCCGGGTTGGACCCGGACCGGGTCTCGTTCACCGGGCAGCCGGGCGAGGTGCGCGCCGACGCCACCCTGGTGTCGCGCGCGCTCCTCGGCCTGCTCGACAACGCCCGCCGATACGGCGGCCGTGAGGTGACGCTGTCGGTGGACGATCTCGGCGAGCGGGTCCAGTTCACCGTGGAGGACGACGGGCCGGGGTTCGCGCCCGGCGACGAGATCCGCGCGTTCGAGCCGTTCTGGCGAGGCCCGTCGGCCGCTCGCGCTCCGGCGGGTGAGGGCCTGGGGCTGGCGCTGGTGCGGCAGATCGCCCGCGCGCACGGGGGCGAGGCCGGCGCGCGGACCCGGGACGGAGGCGGCGCGCGGGTGTGGATCGCGCTGCCGCGGCGCCGGTGATCCGGAGCGGCGCGTCGCTCCGCGGGGGGCTATCGTTGTCCCGATGAGACGAGTGATCGCCATGGTCTCGGGGTTGGCCGGTTGCACCGACCGGAACCCCACCCCCGCCGACTCCGGCTCCGACGGCCTCGCGACGGTCGAAGCGCGCCTCGACGCGCCGGGGGAGGTCACCTGCGCCGACCCGTCCGCCCGAGAGGTGCAGAAGATGGCGTTCGGCGAGCTCCGCGCCGAAGCCGAGAAGAAGCGGTGGTTCTGGGGCGTCGGGGTGGTGGTCGCCGACTTCGACCTCGACGGCAACGACGACCTGGTGCTCCCGGGGTTGTGGGAGACCGTGTTCTACGAGGGGCTCGGCGGCGGCCAGTTCGTCGAGATCCCGTGGTCGAACGTGGCCGACAGCCCCGCGACCGGCGGCTCGGGCGGGACCGCCGCAGACTACGACGGCGACGGCGACTTCGACCTGCTGATCACCAAGTACCTCGGGCGCAACGCCCTGTACCGCAACGACGGCGGGAGGCTGGTCGACGTGTCGGTCGCCGCCGGCCTCGGGCAAGACTTTCGCCGGAGCATGGCCAGCTCGTGGGGTGACCTCGACCACGACGGTGACCTGGACCTGTACATCGGCTGCTACCAGTACATCGACGAGTCGATGGACGACAGCGATCACGCGCAGTTCGTGCCGGGTGAGCCCGACTGGCTGTACCTCAACGACGGCGACGGCACGTTCACCGACGTGTCCGACCGCCTGCCGCAGAACTTCCACGACGGCTACACCCTCGGCGGAGGGTTCGTCGATCTCGACTCCGACGGTTGGCTCGATCTGTACGGAGTGAGCGACTTCGGAGAGGTGTACCCGAGCCGGTTGTTGTGGAACCGGGAAGGCGTGCTGGTGGCCGACGAGAACGCACACGGGCTCGATCTGGCGATGACCGGGATGGGGCTCGCGGTCGGTGACGTGAACGGCGACGCGATCCCCGACCTGATGGTGCCCGCGTGGAACGGCAACCACGCGCTGCTGTCGGGCGCCGGGGGGCGTGGGTGGTTCGAGTCGGTGCAGCTGATCGGCCCGATCAACGACCTGTCGCGCGCGCAGCGGATCGCCTGGGGTGGGGACCTCGTCGACATGGACAACGACGGCGACCTCGACCTGCCCCTGTCGTACGGGTTCCTCGACGCAGCGTACGCGTCGTCGCAGACCCAGCCCGACGCGCTGTACCTGCAGGGGGAAGACGGCGTGTTCGTCGACGCCGGCGCGGCGTGGGGGATGAACCACCCCGGCGCGAACCGGGGGTTCGCTTCGGTCGACCTGAACCGCGACGGGTACGTCGACGTGGTGCGCCGCGACACCGGCGGGCCGCCGCTGGTGTACCTGTCGAGCTGCGGGGAGGCCTCGTGGCTCGAGGTCGACCTGCAGATGCCGGGACAGAACCGGTACGCGATCGGGGCGCGGGTCGTCGTCGAGGCCGAGGGGGAGCGCCAGCTGGGGTGGATCCGCGCCGGCGGCACGAACTTCGGCACCGGCACGCCTCCGGTGGCCCACTTCGGCCTCGGCGCCGTGTCGCGGGTCGACTCGGTCGAGGTGTACTGGCCCGACGGGGAGGTCTCGGTCACCCGCGACGTGGATGTCCGCCAGCGGGTGACGTTGGCGCGGGACTAGTCCGAGATCTTGTTGAACCCGCCGAGATCACAGACCTCCGGGTCACCCTCGGCAGGCGTCAGCGTGACCGACCCGTTCAGCGATCCACCGGTCATCCGCACCGCGATGGACACCCGGTCGTACGCGGACACCAGCACCGGGTCCACGTCGACCTCCGCGCACCCGCGGAACTGCACGTCGGCGGTCGGTGGGAACAGCGCGCCCGTCAGGTCGAACGACTCACCGTCGAGCGCCGGGTCCGCGTACTCCTCCACGTAGAACTCGAACGTGTCGACCAACGCGATCGCACCCAGCGCCGCGTCGTCGCCGTAGCTCGGGTCGGTGGTGCAGCCGCAGCCGCCCGCGCCCGCCGGGTACGGGGTCGTGACCACCTCGAGCCCCGACTCGGGCTCCGCGGTGACCTTCACCGTCAGCACCGCCCCACAGGAGGAGGTGGTGCTGTACCGCCCGCTGATCTCGCGGTAGTTCGGCATCACCTCGGTCAACCCCGTGGGCCACTCGGTCGCCGCCACCGTGGGCAGCGGCGCCGTCGCCAGGTCCCCACACAGGTCCGGGTCCCCGGCCGTGTCGGTGTCGTCTCCCTTCCCGTTGCAGCCCACGACCGTCATCCACACCGCGATGGTCCGCATCTCCACCTCGTCGGTCGAACGTAGCCCGGGCTCGCGGCGGCGGCGCCGGGTTAGGGGCGCCTCGGAGGCGTCCCAGATGTTCGACGTGTTGTCGCGCGGGTTCAAGAACGCGACCCTCGCGCTCCAAGGAAAGGCGAGGCTCGACGAGGAGAACCTCGCCCCCGCGCTGCGGGAGGTCCGCGCCTCGTTGCTGCAGGCCGACGTCGATCTGGGCGTGGTGAAGGACTTCCTCGCCAAGGTTCAGCAAAAATCGCTCGGGGAGATCGTCCCGCTGAAGGTCGCCGGGCAGTCGGTGAAGCTGACGCCGCAGGACTGGTTCGTGAAGGCGTGCCACGACGAGCTGGTCGAGCTGATGGGCCCGGTCGACACGTCGCTCGATCTCGGCGGCTCGCCGTCGGTGATCCTGATGGTCGGCCTGCAGGGGTCGGGCAAGACCACGACCTCGGGCAAGCTCGCGAAGAAGTTGCTCGGCGAGGGCAAGTCGCCGCTCCTGGTCGCGGCCGACATCTACCGCCCGGCGGCGGTCGATCAGCTGCAGACGCTCGGGCGCAAGCTCGGGGTCCCGGTCCACCACGCCCCGAACACCTCCCCGGTCGAGCTCGCCCGCCAGGCGATGATCGTCGCGAAGAACACCGGCCGAGACGTGGTGATCATCGACACCGCGGGCCGGCTGGCGATCGACGAAACGCTGATGCAGGAGATCGTCGACATCAAGGCGGCGGTCAAGCCGCGCAACGTCCTGTTCGTGGTCGACGCGATGATCGGCCAGGACGCGGTCCGCACCGCCGCTGCGTTCGACCAGCGGGTCGACTTCACCGGGTTCGTGCTCACGAAGCTCGACGGTGACGCCCGCGGCGGCGCGGCGTTGTCGATCAAGGCGGTCACCGGCAAGCCGGTGAAGTTCCTCGGGCAGGGCGAGGCGCTCGACCGGCTGGAGGAGTTCCGTCCCGACGGGCTCGCGCAGCGGATCCTGGGGATGGGCGACGTGGTCGGCCTGGTCCAGGACTTCGAGAAGCACATCGACAAGAACGAGGCCGAGAAGGACGCGCAGAAGATGCTGCGCGGCGACTTCGGCTACGACGACTTCGTGCGCCAGCTGCAGACCGTGCGCAAGATGGGGCCGCTGCGCGAGATCCTGTCGAAGATGCCGATGATCGGCGGGATGCTCGATCAGATCCCCGAAGAGGCGTTCGACGACGACGAGATGGACCGAACGCTGGCGATCATCCAGTCGATGACCAAGCAGGAGCGGAAGTACCCGGACGTGATCGACGCGTCGCGGATGCGGCGGATCGCGAAGGGGTGCGGCCGCGAGCTCGACGACGTGGCCGGCCTGCACGAGCGGTTCCTGCAGGCGCGCCAGATGATGGCGGGCTTCGGCAAGATGATGGGCAGCCCGAACGGGCTCGCGCAGATGCAGCAGATGCTCGGCGGCGGGGGTGGGTTCCCCGGGATGCCGGGGATGCCTGGGATGCCCGGCTCGGCGCCGAAGCGGATGAGCGCCGACGAGAAGAGCGCCCGACGAAAGAAGCAGAAGGACGCCCGGAAGGCGCGGAAGAAGAACCGCAGATGAGGGTGGCGCGCGCCCCGAACCACCTCGGGGACGGCGTGATGGCGCTGCCGGCGCTCACGGCCCTCGCGCGCTCCGGTCCGCTCACCATCGCGGCCCCGGGGTGGGGCAGCGTGTTGTACCGCGACCTGCCGGCGACCGTGATCCCGCGCGGCCGGCTGCCCCGGTGTGACGCGGCGGTGCTGTTCCCGCCGTCGTTGCGGGCGGCGTGGGAGGCTCGGTGCGCGCGCCGCCGGATCGGGACCGCCACCGATCACCGGAGGTGGCTGCTGACCGACGTGGTCGAGGAGGGGACCCACCGGGCCGACACCTACGCGCGCCTGGTGGGCGTGCTGGGCCTGTCGGTCGACGGGCCGCCGCGGTGGGCCCGGCGCGACACCGATCCGGTCGCGGACGTACCGGCCGACCACGTCGGCTTGAACCCGGTGAGCGTGAGCGGCGAGGTGCGCGAGTGGCCGTACTTCGGCGCGCTCGCCCGGAGCCTCGATCGGCCGGTGGTCGTGTACGGAGGCCCGGGGGAGGAGGCCCGGGTCCGCCCGCGCGCGGGACCGCACCCGCTCCGGGTGGGCCTCGACCTGCCGACGTTCGCCGCCGCGCTGTCGCGGTGCGCGCTGTTCGTGTCGAACGACTCGGGCGCCGCTCACTTCGCGCGCGCGGTCGGGGTGCCGACGCTGGTGGTGTACGGATCGACCGCGTGGGCGCCAGCGGGGCCGGTGCGTTCGGGCG
>JBEBJC010000650.1:0-5082 GCA_040080105.1 Myxococcota bacterium | reverse complement strand
GCCGCCGGCGGCCCCGAGCGGGCCGACCAAGGCCGCCCCGGCGGTGCGCCGCGAGGCCCGCGAGCTCGGGATCGACATCCACGCGGTCACCGGCACCGGGCCCGGTGGGCGCGTCACCCACGACGATCTGCGCGGGGCCGAGGCTCCGGCGCCGGTCGTGGCGCCCGCGTTGCCGCAGGTGCTCCCGAGCGGCGGAGAGGAGCGGATCAAGCTCGTGGGCGTGCGCCGGAAGATCGCCGAGCAGATGCGCAAGAGCAAGTCCACCGCCGCTCACTTCACCTACGTGGAGGAGGTCGACTGCGGGGAGCTGGTCAGCCTGCGCACCCGGATGAAGAAGATCGCTGGCGAGCGCGGGATCAAGCTCACGTACATCCCGATCCTGATGAAGGCCGTGTCGGTGGTGCTGCGCGACTTCCCGAACCTCAACGCGGTGATGGACGAGGAGGCGTTCGAGCTGGTGGTGAAGGCCGACCACAACATCGGCCTGTCGACGGACACCCCGAACGGCCTGTTCGTGCCGGTGGTGCGCAACGTCGAGCGGAAGTCGATCCTCGAGCTGGCGGTCGAGCTCGAGGAGCTGACCACCCGCACCCGGGCGGGCAAGGCGAAGCTCGACGAGCTGCGCGGCGGCACGTTCACCATGACCAGCGTGGGCTCGATCGGCGGCGTGTTCGCCACGCCGATCCTGAACATCCCCGAGGTCGCGATCCTCGGGGTGAACGCGATCCGAGACCAGGCGGTCGTGCGCGACGGCCAGATCGTGATCCGTCCGATGATGTACCTGTCGCCGAGCTTCGACCACCGGGTGATCGACGGGGCGCTCGGCGCGCGGTTCGTCGCCGCGCTCAAGGATGTGATCGAGCACCCCGAGAAGCTGCTGATGGAGCTCCGATGATCTCGTCCGACGCGATCGAGCGCGTCCGCGCGGCGGACGCGGAGCTCTGCGCCCGCGGCCCGCGGCCGTTCCCGTTGCCGATCGGTGAGCTGTTGCCGGTGGTCGCGGGGGCGGTGAGCGCGCTCGCGCCCGGCGACTGGTGGGTCCCGTCGATGCGCGAGCGGGTGGGCGCGGTCCTGCGGGGCGTGCCGCTCGAGCGCCTGGTCGACGGCGCCGCCGGTGCCCAGCCGTACAAGGTCGCCCCGCCCACGGGCTCGCCGGCTCTGCGAGCCTTGGTCGCGGTGGGCCTCGCGCACGCCGATCGGTCGGGCGCCGCGGTGGTGCACCTCGGCGTCGGGTCCGCCGCCGACGGGGCGCTGCACGAGGCGCTGAACCTCGCGGCGCTGCTCCGCCCGACCGTGGTGTTCGTGGTGTCGGTGCACCCGCTCGGCGCAGGCGCGCCGCTCGGACCGCAGATCGCGTTCGCCCCCGCCGCGCTCGCGGCGGTGTTCGGGATCCCCGCGGTAGTGGTCGACGGCTCCGACGCCGAGGCTGTCCACGCCGCGGTCTCCGCCGCCCGCACCGCGGGTGGCCCCCACCTCATCCAAGCCGACCTCGGGAGTTCCACGTGAGCGACTACGCAGCCATCGTGATCGGCGCCGGTCCCGGCGGGTACCCGTGCGCGATCCGCCTCGGACAGCTCGGGGTGAAGACCCTGGTGATCGAGAAGGAGTACTGGGGCGGCGTGTGCCTCAACGTCGGGTGCATCCCGTCGAAGGCGCTGATCAACGCGAGCCACCGGTACCAGGAGCTCAAGCACGCCGACGAGATGGGGTTCGTCGTGTCGGGCGAGGTCTCGGTCGACATGGGCAAGCTCCAGGGGTGGAAGCAGACCGTGGTCGACAAGCTCACCGGCGGCGTGCGCACGCTGCTGAAGCAGAACAAGGTCGACATGTTGGTCGGCACCGCGAAGCTCGTCGACCGCGGCACGGTCGAGGTCGAGACCCCGGAGGGCACCCGGCGGATCACCGCTGATCAGGTGGTGCTCGCGACCGGGTCGTCGCCGGTGGAGATCCCCGGGTTCCGGTTCGCCGACCCGCGGGTGCTCGACAGCACCAAGGCGCTGGCGCTCCCCGAGGTCCCGAAGCGGCTGGTGGTGATCGGCGGCGGGTACATCGGGCTCGAGATGTGCGGCGTGTACTCCCGCCTCGGCACCGAGGTCGTGGTGGTCGAGATGATGGACCAGCTGCTGCCCGGGTTCGATCCCGACGTGGTGAAGGTGCTCGAGCGCCGGATGAAGAAGGACGGGGTGAAGTGGCACCTGAAGACGAAGGCGCTCGGGTGGGAAGCCGCCGGAGACGGGATCGTCGTGCGGGTGGAGACCCCGGAGGGTCCGGCCAGCCTGCCGTGTGACTACGTGCTGGTCACCGTCGGGCGGCGTCCGAACACCAAGAACCTCGGGCTCGAGGCGCTCGGGGTCGAGATGGCGGGGCCGTTCGTGAAGGTCGACCGCCGGATGGCGACCTCGATCCCCGGCCTGTTCGCGATCGGCGACGTGGTCGGCAACCCGATGCTCGCGCACAAGGCCACCCACGAGGGGGAGGTGTGCGCGGAGGTCATCGCCGGCAAGCACGTCGAGTTCGACGCGAAGACCATCCCGGCGGTGGTGTTCACCGACCCCGAGGTGGCCACCGCGGGGCTCACCGAGCCCGAGTGCGCCGCCAAAGGCCTGAACGTGCGGGTGGGGAAGGTCCCGTTCGCCGCGATCGGCAAGGCGATCGCGAACAACGCGACCGAGGGGTTCGTGAAGGTGATCATCGACGCCGACACCAAGCTGGTGCTCGGGGTCACGATCGTCGGCGCACACGCGAGCGACATCATCAGCGAGGCCGCGCTCGCGATCGAGATGTGCGCCGAGGCGCTCGACGTGGCGCTCACCATCCACCCCCACCCGACCCTCGGGGAGTCGGTGATGGAGGCGACGAAGGCGGCGCTCGGCGAGGCGATCCACATCGTGAACCGCTGATGCCCCCGCGGACCGGTCAGAGCAGGTTCGCGACCGCCTGACGCTCACCGTCGAGATCGGCGATGTTCGCGTCGATCCCGGCCTTGGTGGGCGCGTCGATCTCGAGGCCCTGCACGACCTCGACCTTGCCGCCGGGCGCGACCTTGACCGGGAAGCTGAAGATCAGCCCCTCGGGCACGCCGTACCAGCCCTCACTCGGGATCGCCATCGACACGACCCGGCCGTTCGAGCCGCGGTGCCAGTCGCGCATGTGGTCGACCGCGGCGCTGGCCGCGCTGGCCGCGCTCGACGCGCCCCGGGCGACGATGATCGCCTTGCCGCGGGTCGCCACGGTCTGGCGGAACGCGCCGTCGACCCAAGCCTGGTCGAGGTTCGCCCGGTTGCCGCCGATCGTGGCCAGGCGGAGGTCGGCGTACATCGTGTCCGAGTGGTTGCCCCACACGAACACGTCCTGCACCGCCGACGCCGGCACGCCGGCCTTGATCGCGACCTGCGCCACCGCGCGGTTCTGGTCGAGCCGGGTCATCGCGGAGAAGCTGCTGTTCGGAAGGTTCTTCGCGTTGGCGCGGGCGATCAGGCAGTTCGTGTTGCACGGGTTGCCGACGGTGATCACCTTCACCGACTTCTTCGCCGACGCGCCGATCGCCTGGCCCTGGCCGACGAAGATCGGGCCGTTCGCCGCCACGAGGTCCGACCGGTTCATGTCCTTGCTGCGCGGGCGGGAGCCCACCAGGAAGATCGCGTCGGCGTCGCCGAACGCCTTGTTCGGATCATCGGTCCCGACCACTCCGTGGACCAGCGGCATCGCGCTGTCCTCGAGCTCCATGATCGTGCCGTTGAGCTTGTCGAGCACCGGCGTGACCTCGAGCAGCTGCAGGATCACCGGCTGGTCCGGGCCGAAGCAGTCGCCCGAGGCGATGCGCCACAGGAGGGAGTAGCCGATGTTGCCGGCGGCGCCGGTCACTGCGACCCGAATGGGAGCTGGCATCACGATCTCCTTGGGAAGGCCGCGGTCCTAACCCGCGGGATCGGCTGGCGCTCCGGACTTCCGTCCCGCTGGGGACGTCGCCGGGTGAACCAGGGTGGATGTGGCCTGCGTTGCACTTGGTGTTCCCTGCGTACTGCCTCGGCTGTGGCGCGCTGTCCGACCACGGTCGGCTCTGCGTGTCGTGCCGTGCCTCCTCGCCCCGACCGGGGCCGGCGGTCGAAGGGGTGGGGTGGGTGGTGGCGTTCACCGGCTACGGCGGCGGCATGGCGCGGGCGCTGCGACGGGCGAAGTACGGACCGGATCGGCCGCTGATGGTCACCCTCGCCGATCGGTTCGCGGAGGGCGTCGCGCCGCTGGCGATCGGGTTCGACGCGATCGTGCCGATCCCGTCGCCGTGGACCCGCCGGGTGCACCGCGGGTTCGCCCCGGCGGCGGTCCTCGCGCACGCGCTCGGCGCTCGGTGCGGGGTGCCGGTGCGGTCGGTGTTGGCGCTCCGCCCCGGGCCGAAGCAGGCCGGGGTCGCCGGTCGGGCCCGCCGGTCGAACCTGCGCGGGCGGCTGCGGGCCACAGCACCAGCGCCGGGAGCGGTGTTGCTGGTCGACGACGTGTCCACCACCGGGGCCACCCTCGGGGCCGCCGCGCGCGAGCTCCTGGGCGATTCGTCCTCGCGGGTGTGCGCGGTGGTACTCGCCGCGCCGGACCCCCCAGACGTACGTTGACAGACCGAGATCTCCCGCAACGCCGGACGTGCGTACTGGATCGGTGGGAGACGCCCCGGGGTTCGGCCCAGCACTGCACCCCCTGCATCGAACGGTACCCGGAGCCCCGGGGCGCGCTCCTGCTTCGTGGAGGAAACCATGGTCGCGCTCCGTCCCGCGGATGTCGTTCGTTCCCGTCCCGCCGAACAGGTTGCTCCTCGGCCGTTCGATGTGCCTCGAGCCCGGCGGTCCTCCGACTCCGGCGCTCGGACGGAGGTATCGTTGGGCGAGTACGTCGCGGCCCTGTACGAGGCGTTCCTCGACGAGTACGGCGACCCGGACCTCGCGCAACTGGCGACCGCGGCGCTGGTCCAGGAGCGGCTGCTCGAGGCCGCGCCAGACTCCGTCGGCGCCGCTCGCGCCGCCTGACGGGCGAGGCCGCGGTTCCGCTCGCGCCCGGTTCGAGGTAAGACGAGAGGAGGAGCCTCCCCGGCTC
>JBEBJC010000649.1:0-5089 GCA_040080105.1 Myxococcota bacterium | reverse complement strand
GTACCTGCCGCCGCTCACCTCGATGCCGTTCGACGGGCCGGCGGCAGAGCGGATCGTGGAGGTGCTGCGCCGCGGAGGGATGCCGGCGGTGGTGCGGACCGGGCTCGCCGGCCCCTCGGCGTTCGGCTCGGCGGTGATGGGCACCTACGTCACCGCGCTGCGGGCGGCGGGGTGGTCGTTCGCGGCGCTCGACCCGGAGCTGATGCGCACTGCGGCGCACGCGGTGACGGAGGCGAACGAGGTGGTGGAGCAGCGGCTGGGGCAGCGGGCGCCGCGCGGGCTCGGGTTCGTGGGGCCGCGGACGGTGCCGCTCGGGTTGTGGCTGGGCGCGCGGGTGCTGCCGCTGCCGCTCGAGACGTACCTGCGGGTCCACTTCACCAAGGTCGGCGCCCAGACGCGGGCGTCGCTCGAGCACCTGGTGGCGACGGGGGAGGCACAAGGCCGGCCGATGGCGTCGATGCGCGAGCTGCTCAAGCGCGCGGAGGGCTGAGCGGCGCGGACCCTCACCCCGGCCCTCTCCCCGAGGGGAGAGGGGGAAAGGGCAGCATCCGCCCCTGGGAGCGACCCTCACCCCGAGGGGGAAAGGGCAGCATCCGCCCCTGGGGCGCGGACCTGGTCAGAACTCCTCGATCGACCCGGCGTTGAGCTTCAGCTCGGCGATCGCGACCCCGTTGGTCGCCACGTCGCCCGGGTAGCTGTCGACGATCTTGATCTCGACCTCACCCCACGAGCCGCCGGTGTACCCGACGAGGCACGGCAACAACACCCACTGCAGCGCGCCCGGCGTGTCGGGCAACACGTGGGTGACCACCGCCTGGTTCGCGGTGATCTCGACCGTCTTCGGCCGCGCGAACGCCTTGGGCCCGGACTGGATGCCGAGCGAGGCGAGGCCGTAGCCAGGGCCCTTCATCGCGAAGTTCGCCGACGGGGCGGTCGCGGCCCAGAACGTCTTGGCGTTGCCGTCGGTGGCCATCGCCGCCGAGTTCGAGCCCGACTCGGTGTCGAACGGGCGCGACAGCGTCATGCTCGCCGCCGGGAACTCCTTGAGGTGGACCCGCACCTCGGACACCGCCAGCGACGGGTAGTCCTTACCCGGGTACACGTCGGTCACCGTGAGCTTCACCTTGCCGCCCGAGACCTCGGTGCCGATCTTGGTGTCGGGCAGGTCGATGATCTGCCAGCCGTTCTTGTCTTCGAAGCTGACGTTCGCGGTGGCGACGACCGCGCCCGACGAACCGTCGAGGATCTCGACCTTCGCCGCCTTGATCCGCGCGTAGTCACCGAAGGTGTCGTCGTCCTTCGCCCAGCCGACGACCACGCCGATCTTGTCGACCTCGCTCGCCGGCACGTCCATCTGGATCCACTGGCCCACGTTGGGCTGCTCGGGATCGACCTGCCAGCAGGTCTCCATCTTGCTGTCGAGCGCGCTCGCGGCGCTCCAATAGGTCTTGCCGAGCTTGTCTTCCTTGCGGAACGAGGACACCTCGAAGCCCGCGTGGGCGGACGAGGTGAGCCACAGGGCGGCGGTGAGCATCGGTCCCTCCGGGTTCGCTGTGTAACACACCAGCCGCGCGACCCGTTCCGCCCGAGGTCACTCCTCTTGTTCGAGGATGGTGAACTCGACGCGGCGGTTCTGGGCCTTGCCCTCGGTGCTGTCGTTCGCGTCGATCGGCAGGCTCTCGCCGAAGCCCTTCGCCACGAGGCGCGCGGGGTCGACGCCGGCGGTGACCAGGTACGCGACCACCGCTTCGGCCCGGGCCTGCGACAACTTCTCGTTGTACGCGTCGGACCCGTCGCTGTCGGTGTGGCCCTCGACCTGGATCAGGGTGATCCGGGGGTGGTCGTTGATCACCCGCGCGATCTCGTCGAGCAGGTCGTACGACATGCGCTGGATCACCGCGCGGTTGTACTCGAAGAAGATCCGATCGTGGATCACGATCTTCTCCTTCTGCACGACCACGCGGTCGGGCGACTTGTCGGGACACCCGTCCTCGTCGAGGTACCCGTTCTGGGTCTCCTGGTCGAACGGGCACTGGTCGACCACGTCGGGCACGCCGTCGCGGTCGTTGTCGAGGTCGGGACAGCCGTCGGTGTCCTCGAAGTTGTCGAAGTCCTCGGGGTCGACCGGGCACAGGTCGACCGCGTCGTGGATGCCGTCGCGGTCCTGGTCGACCCAGTCCTCGGGACAGCCGTCCTGGTCCTGCACGCCGTTGACGTTCTCGGCCTTGTTCGGGCACGCGTCGACCGGGTCGAGGATCTGGTCGTTGTCGTTGTCGGGGTCGGGACAACCGTCGAAGTCCTGCCAGCCGTCGAGGTCTTCGGGTTCGTTCACGCACCGGTCGGACGGGTCGAGCACGCCGTCGTTGTCGTTGTCGAGGTCGGGACAGCCGTCGGCGTCCTCGAACCCGTCGAAGTCCTCGGCGCGGTCGCGGCACGAGTCGACCGGGTCGAGGATCCCGTCCTTGTCGTTGTCTTCCTCGGGGCACCCGTCTTCGTCCTCGAACCCGTCGATGTCCTCGGGGACGTTGATGCACGCGTCGTACTTGTTCGGGATGCCGTCGTCGTCGCGGTCGAGCGCGAGGGGGTCGAACTTCGGCGCGAGGGTGGCGCCGCCCCACACCCGGAAGTCGGGCGACCCGAGCCCCGGGTTGAGCCCGAACCCGGTGCCGGCGGTGAACGCGGCGAGCTGGCCCGCGTGGAACCGCAGCCACGGCAAGATCTCGACCGGCGCCTGCTCGACCCGAAGCGTGGCGACCGAGCCGGCGAGGTCGGCGCCGAGCTCGAACACCGGCGTGGGACGGGCCGAGATCGCCGTCCGATACAGGAACGCCGACCTGAACTCCACGTCGCGGAACCGGTCGGGCGGCTTGACCAGCGCCCCCACGTTCACCGCGCCGCGCGCGAGGTACTCGCCGGTGTGGACGTTGCCGTTGGCGGCTTCGAACGCGACCATCGGAGACAGGGTGAAGTCACCCTCGCCGATGAGCGACCGGACCTCGCCGGTGGGGATGGTGCCAGTGGCGAGGATCGCGAGCCCGATCGGCGAGCCGTCGTCGAGGTCGATGATCGAGAACTTCGGGGTGACCCGCAGGTCGCCGAGGCCGGACGGCTCGGGGTCGACCGACGGGAGGGGCGAGCCCACGGCCGCCGGCTCGAACCCGGACTGCCAGATCACCACCGGCCCGGTGGCGGTGAGCGAGAACACGTCGCCCAGGCCGAGGCCGAGCGAGAACGTGCCCACGGTGCGGGTGTCGAGCCACGCGTCCGGGAAGTCGGGCGGCGGGCCGACGAGCCGGTCGCCCTGGGCCCACAACACGGCGCTGTCGTCGGAGTAGCTCCCCCACAGGCCGACGCCGACCTGCAGGTGCTCGAGCGTGGTGCCGGACTCGGTGATCGCGAACCCGAGCGGGTCGACGATCGGGCGGAACAGCTCCGCGTCGATCGGGTAGTCGCGCGGGATGCCCTGCTGAGCGTACGCCAGGCCGACGAACCACATCACGCGCGCCGCCGGACGTTCGAGCCGGGACCCTCACCCCGGCCCTCTCCCAGAGGGAGAGGGGGGACTGCGGAGCAGCCCTCACCCAGAGGGAGCGGGGGGACTGCGGAGCAGCCCTCACCCAGAGGGAGCGGGGGGACTGCGGAGCAGCCCTCACCCAGAGGGAGCGGGGGGACTGCGGAGCCCTGTCCCAGAGGGCTCGGACACGCAGTGGCCCGGCGCCGCCGGGTCGTCCATACCGGGAGCAGCAGCAGCGCGGTGGTCCCGGCGATCCCGCCCCCGGCGGTGCACCCGCCGCCCCCGCGCAAGGACGCGAGGTGGACCGCGTCGTCGCAGGTGTCGTCGTACAGGCCGTTGCAGTCGTTGTCGAGTCGGTCGCCGCACACCTCGGCCAGCCCCGGGTGCACGTCGCGGTTCGCGTCGTCGCAGTCGCCCTGGTTCGGCGACAGGCCGTCGTTGTCCTGGTCGAGGTCGAGCGCGGGATCGACGCCCGAGTCGGCCCCGGAGTCGGGCAACGGGGGCGCGATCTGGGCGAACGCCGGTGCGAACGCGGTGGCGACGAGCAGCAGCACTACTTCCCCGCGGGCTTGACTTCGATGCCGGTGTGGTGCTCGAGGCCCTTCTCGACCTTGAACTTGTTGTCTGCCAGTGAGTCGTCGTTGATCATGACCTCGATCCGGCCGTGGTCGGGGACCAGGAACTCGGTCGAGATGCCGATCGGGATCACCTGGGTCGAGCCCGAGTCGCTGGTGAACCGCATCACCAGCTGCCCGCGCACGCACCCCTCGGTGTTGCACGGCAGCGACGGGGCGAGCGGCGCGGCGGGGTCACCTGCGACGTTGATCCACGGCCCGCCCTGCTGGAGCTGGAAGTAGTCGCCGTCGGTGCCGTGGACGACGACCTTGTCGCCGCGACAGGCGTACAGCGCGTTCTGCCAGTCCGAGTTCACCGAAAGGTAGTTGAACGCGGTGTAGTCGAGCGGCGGGTACGGACACTCGCCCTCGGTGAGCTTCCCGGCGACGGCCACGAGCCAGCTGTCCCACGCGGAGTTCGACCCGCCGACCGCGACGGCGGCCTGGCACTGCGCGAGGTTGTCCTTCGCCACCGACTCGATCCGCTCGGCCTTCGACAGCAGGATGGTCTCGAGGTTCTCGACGTGGTTGTCGTTGAGCTGAACCCCGTCGTTGCGGTCGCCGCGCCACTGGCCGACGATCGCGTCGCGCGACTCCTGCCACGCCATGCGCTTGACGCCCTCGGCCATGGTGGAGAAGTCGGGCGGGTACCAGCAGTCGGCGGTCCACGACGCCTCGCGGTGCCACCCGACGATCGGCCCGGAGGGCTCCTTCTTCGGCTTCTTGGCGTGGGCGGTCGCGCTCACGACCAGCATCACCCCTGCTGCGATCCACACGCTGCGGAACATGCGCCCTCCGATGGTCCGAGGACCGACGAGCTGTCGCCGGCTCACATAGCACGACAACCCGCGGCGCCCCAGATCGTTCCTGCGCGGAGCGGGCGCTGGCGAGTGTCACCGTGACAGCGAGACCGAGTGGGGGTGCCAGGGAGGCCCCCTCACCCCGTCCCTCTCCCCCGATG
>JBEBJC010000648.1:0-5096 GCA_040080105.1 Myxococcota bacterium | reverse complement strand
GGGGCACGGGCACGGGCACGGGCTGGGGAGGAGCCCGGGCGCGTGGCCGCTGCGCGGCCTACGTGCCACGGCCTCCTAGGGATCGGTCAGCACCCACCGACGGAGCTCGTCGAGCGGGACCGGCTCGGACGGCGCGCGGCCGACGGTGTCGGCGAACAGCGCCCGCTTGCGCTGCTGCAGCGCCAGCACGTGGTCCTCGACCGTGTCGGCCGCGACCAGCCGGATCACCGTCACCGGGTGGTGCTGCCCGATGCGGTGGGCCCGATCGGTGGCCTGGTCCTCCGCCGCGGGGTTCCACCACGGGTCGAGGTGGAACACCACCGTCGCAGCGGTGAGGTTCAGCCCGGTCCCTCCTGCCTTCAGGCTCACCAGCAGCACCGGCGGCCCGTCGGCTGCCTGGAACCCGCGCACCACCGCTCCGCGGTCGACGGTGTCGCCCTGCAGCCGCAGGTGCGCGATCGCGCGCTCGTCGAGGGCCTCGGACACCCGATCGAGCAGCGCGACCCACTGGCTGAACACCAGCGCGCGCTCGCCGCTCGCGAGCACCTGCTCGAGCCGCTCGAGCAGCGCGACCAGCTTCGACGAGCCCCGCACCCGGCGCGCCTCGGGGAACGGGAGCAGCTGCGGGTGGCAACACGCCTGGCGCAGGCGCGTCAGCCCGTCGAGGAACCGGCGCGCCCGGTCGGGGGCGTCGCTGGTGAGCTGCTCGCGCACCGTGTTGCGCACCGCGTCGTACAGGCGCCGCTCCGCGTCGGACAGCGGCACCCGCAGGGTGACCTCGGTGCGCGGCGGCAGCTCGGGCGCGACCTCGGCCTTGGTCCGGCGGAGGGTCAGCGGGGCGATCCGCTCCCGCAGCTCGTCGAGCGCCGCCCCGCTCGGCCTGCGTCCGTACCGGGCGTGGAACGCGGTCCGCCGCCCGAGCAGCCCCGGCGCGAGGAACGTGAACAGGCTCCACAGCTCGGTCAGATCGTTCTCGAGCGGGGTGCCGGTCAGCGCGAGCCGGTGCCGCGCGTCGAGGCGGCGCACCGCGCGGGCGCCGCGCGAGGCCGGGTTCTTCACCTGGTGGGCCTCGTCGAGCACCACCCACGACCACCGCCGCGACAGCAGCGGGCCGCGGTCGCGCCGGAGCAACGCGTAGCTCGTGACCACCACGTCCGCCGCGTCGAGCGCCGCCGGGTCGCGCCCGGCGCCCCACCACTGCGCGACCCGCAACCCGGGGGTGAACCTGGCGGCTTCGGCGACCCAGTTGTGCACCACCGAGGTCGGGGCGACCACCAGCGACGGCCCGGGGGTGTCGACCAGGGCCGCCAGCGCCTGCACGGTCTTGCCGAGCCCCATCTCGTCCGCCAGCAGCCCGTGCAGGCCGTGGTCTCGGAGGAACCGGAGCCAGTCGAGGCCGCGCCGCTGGTACGGGCGGAGCGACGCGCGCAGGCCCTCCGGCAGCGGGCGCTCCTCCGGCAGCCCCGCGTCGACCGGGGCGCGCCACCGGCTGTCGGCGGGCAACCACTCGGACGCCATCCACGCGTGCCACGCCCCGAGCTTGCGCTGGGCCCGCTCGGCCTCCAGCAGCAGGTCGACCTTGTCGGCGTGGCGGGCGAGCCAGCTTCGGGGCAGGCGCGCGATCGTGCCGTCGGTGAGGGCCACGTACCGCGCTCCGCGTCGCCAGGACTCGATCACCGGCGCGGGCGCCACCGACCGACCGCCCACGGTGAACGTCACGTCGAGCTCGAACCAGTCGGTGCGATCGGCGAACCGGACCGAAGGGGTCACCGCGCCGGCGCCGCCGAGCCGGGTCAGCCGGTCGCGCCCCCACACCGTCCAGCGCTGCGCGAGCTCTGGCAGCCGATCGAGCAGGAAGTCGTACGCGTCGTCGCCGACCAGCCGGACCGACTCGGGCGCTCCGAGGTCGGCCGCGAACCGGTCGGCCTGCTCCCGCTCCCACTCCAGATCCCGCCGCACGGCCCCGGCGTCGGGCACGACCACCTCGGCGCGCGGGTCGGTCGGGGCGGCGACGACCTCGGCGTCACCCTTCTTGTACACCCGCTCGAGCCTCACCTCGAGCGTGAGGCCGTCGAGCTCGGACAACGTGAGCCTCGCCTCGCGCTCGTCGGGTTCGCGCACCCGGACCAGCCCGGGAGGCAGCGCCACGTCGAGCCCGCGCGCGACCACCAGCCGGTCGACGAACCGCTCCACGTCGGCGGGCGGGACGGGTGGGATCCGGTCGGTCAACCGCTCGGCCACCGGATCGGGCAGGTCGTCCGGCAGCGCCGCGAGCTCGCCGGCGCGGGTGAGGACCACCCCGGCGTCTTCCCAGTACGCCGCGAGCGCGGGCTCCCACCGCAGCGCGAGGCCCCCGTCCGGGGTCGGGTCGGCGACCAGCCGCGGGGGGAGGGGGTCGCGCCGGACCGTGACCGCCACGCCGTCGTACCGGACCTCCGACGCGCGCGACAGCGGGCCGAGCAGCGCGCGCGACAGCTCGCGCACCACCAGCGCCTTGCCGGTGCGATCGAGCGACCGGGCCCGATCGAGCGCCAGCAGCGCCCCGTGGAGCTGGAGGTCACACGGGAGCGGCTCGCCGAGCTCGGCGCGCAGGGCTTCGAGCGACCGAGGGACCCGGAGCGGGGCCACGCCCGGTCGCACGATCGTCGCGGCGATCCGGAGCCCCTTCACCCCGGCCGCCGGCGGCGCCAGGTCGTACCGGATCCGCCCCGGGCGGGGGCGACCCACCAGCCGCAGACCCGGGGCGAGGGGGGCGAGCGCCACCTCCCACGCGGGCGCCCGCAGCGCCGCCCCGCGCAGTGGATCGGCGAACGCGAGCGACACGAGCACGCTGGCCACGTGGACACACCGGCGGCCGGCGCACGAGCACACCACCGTGTCGGCGGTGACCGGCGCGTCACCCTTCGCGTGGCGCACCCGCTCGACCCCCACCGCCCAGGTCGGGACGAGCTCACCCGGCACCGGCGTCGCCGCCGCGGACCCGCGCACCACCGCGTCGAGCCACTCGGCGCGGTCCGGCACCGGGTGGAACCCGATCTCGCGCAGCGCCTGGCGCACCCGGTCCGGATCCAACCGACGCCTCCCGGAGGGCCCTTATGTGTGGTTCGACACGCGGTCGACGTGTGGGTTGACCCAGCGCGCTCGGGTGGCCGCGGACCAGCGGCCCGTCGTCGGTCGGCACGCGGGCTGCATCAACGGACTAATGAATCCGTTGATGACCAGGAGGACGCCATGCAGTGGATCGTAGCGGGGTGGATCGGGTGTGGGACGCCGGCGCCGGAGGTGGCACCCCCTGCGACCCCGGTCGCAGCGGCCGCGCCTCGGGCGGTTCGTCCGCCGCCGTCGGCCGACAAGGCCCCGGAGGATCGGACGGTCGCGGACATCGCGGTCGCTTCACCCGACCACGGGACGCTGGTGGCGGCGCTCACCGCGGCGGGGCTGGTCGACGCGTTGGCGTCCCCCGGCGGGGTGTACACCGTGTTCGCGCCCACCGACGCCGCGTTCGCCAAGCTCCCGGCCGGCACCGTCGACGGGCTGCTCGAGCCGGCGAGCAAGCCTCAGCTGCAGAAGGTGCTCAAGCACCACGCGCTGGTGCCGGTGATGTTGCCGAAGGATCTGACCGACGGGCAGGTGCTCTCGATGTCCGACGGCACCAAGGTCACCGTGCACGTGGACGGGGAGAAGGTGAAGGTCGGGGACGCGAACGTGCTCGGCTCGGTGCAGGGGATGAACGGCATCGTGTACGTGATCGACGCCGTGCTGCTGCCCCCGACCTGAGGGACGTGCCCCGATTCCGAAGGACGATGGGCCAAAGTGGGCTCCGGTTTCTTCGGTATCGGGTCACTTCCGGTACACCACCCAGCGTCCGGTGGCTACCTTGTCGGTAGGAGGACGGGATGAACGGAGCTCGCGGTTGGTGGGTGGTGGCGGCGTCCCTCGCGGCGGGGTGTCACGGGGACTTCCTCCGCTCGAACGGAGCGCTCGGGCGGATCTCGTACGGGTACGGCCTCGACTACGAAGGGGGTGACGACCTGACCGACCTGTGGCTCGAGACGGGGTACGAACAGTCCTTCAGCGCCGAGCTCACCCCGGAGGGGGCCCGGTGGGTCGACGGGCGCGGGGCCGGGATCGTGCACTCCGCGGCCGGGGCGCGGGTCGAGTCCGACTCGGACGACACCGCGCTGGCAGGCTTCTCGATCCTCGCGCAGGAACCGGGGACCTATCGGCTGGAGTCGACCCTCGACCGCGACCTGGTGGATTACATCGATCTCCGGTTCGAGGACCCGACCCACCTCGACCTGATCACGTTCTTGCGCGAGCCGTGGCAGGAGGAGTGGTCTCGGTTGGGCGTCGCCGACGAGGTGTTGGCCACGGAGGGCGCCCAGATCGCGTTCCTCGCGATCCCGATGGCCGACGACCACCGGCTCGGGGCGGAGTACGAGCCCGACGTGGCGATCGACGTGCCCGAGCTGGTGGTGCCCGACGCGACGGTGTTGGCGGTACAGGAGGGCGGTATCACCGGCGCGGTGAACACCGACCTGTACTACCTGATCGAGCCCGGGGTGGTGACGTTCACCGTGTCCGATCCGGTGCATGGGGTCGCGGTGGAACGCGCGGTGACCGTCGAGTGATACGGGGGCCGCTGGAGGCCAGGTGGAGGCGCGCGCTGCGTGGGTCGTCGGTCCGTCGGAGGTCGAGCTGCGCTCGGAGGTGCTCCCGCCGGTGAGCCCGGGGCAGGTGCGCGTGCGCACGTTGTTCTCGGGCGTGTCGCGCGGGACCGAGCGGCTGGTGCTCGAGGGCCGGGTGCCCGACGAGGTGGCGCGCGGGATGGCCGCCCCACACCAGGTAGGCGGGTTCCCGTGGCCGGTGAAGTACGGGTACTCGAACGTCGGGGTGGTCGAGCACGGCTCGCTCCCCCCGGGCGCGGTGGTGTTCTGCCTGTACCCGCACCAGGATCGGTACGTGGTCGACGCGAGCGCGGTCGCGTTCGTGCCGGCCGGCGTCCCACCCGAGCGCGCGGTGCTGACCCCGAACGTCGAGACCGCGCTGAACGCGGTGTGGGACGGCGGCGTCGGGCCGGGGGACCGGGTGGTGGT
>JBEBJC010000647.1:0-5102 GCA_040080105.1 Myxococcota bacterium | reverse complement strand
AGGTTCGGGTACCACTCCGCCGCGCGCGCGGCGGTCCACTCCGGGCCCTGGTCCGGGTGGCACCGGGTGCAGGCGTCGGGGATGCCGAACCGCTGGTTCAACGCCGGGTCGGGGACGCGGAACCCGTGATCGTGCCGAGGGTCCCGCTGCATGTAGGTCGTGACCGGCAGGTGGCACCCCACGCACCCGACCCCCGCCGCGTGCCGATCGTGCGCGACGAACCCCGCCTGGGCGGCGTGGCAGCCGAGACACAACGGGTCGCCCTCGGCGACGAGCTCGCCCGAATGTGGATCGTGACACGACGTACAAACCACCCCGGCCGCGAACATCTTCGACCCGACGAACGCGGTGTACTCGAAGTCCTCCTCCCGCACCTGCCCGTCGGCCCAGAACGCGTCGGACCGGTCGACGAGCTGGGGCGCGAAGTGATCGAGGAACGGCTCCCCGGGGGTCCACCGGCCGGTGAGCTCGGCCCGGCGCGCGTGGCACGGCGCGCACCCGTCGAGGCCCGATGTGACCACCCGCGGGGGAGGTCCGCCCGCAGCGTGGTTCTGCACGTCCCCGTGGCACGCGGGGCACCCCACCCGGTGCTCGAGCGCGGTGGTCGCGTACCGGTCGGCCACCGCGTCGTACCCCACCACCACCCCGGTCGAGTGGCAGGTCGCGCACTGCAGGTTCCAGGTCATCCCGCCGCCGGTCCAGTGCCCCCACTCCCCTGGGCTGCGCGCGTCGGCGAACACCGAGAACCACTCGCCCGTGCGCGGGTCCCACGCCCGGTCGGTGACTTGGAGGCGCCCCCCGTCGAACGGGACGAGGAACTGGACCACCGGCGCGACGCCGATCGCCCGCACCGGGGCGGGCGCGATCCCCTGGTTCGACCACGCCTCGGCGAGCTCGGGCGGCACCGGGCTCTCTGCCCGCGCGTGGGTCGAGCGCGACCAGGCCGCCGCCTGCTCGGCGTGGCAGGCGTCGCAGGTCGCGGCGCCCCGACCTTCGACCACCGGCGGTGGAGCGGTGGGCCGCCCGATCGGCGGCAGGCACCCGCGGAGCCCCGCGAACGCCAGAGGGAGCGACAGGAGGACCACCACGGGCGGTCCCCAAGTGCGGAGGGAGTCTCGGGACATCCGGGGCCGGATAACCTCTCTCGCTGCACCACGGGCCCGCCATGTTAGGGTTCCGGCGCTTCGGAGACCGGTACACATGACTCGATCCGCACCCGAGACGCTGAAGTCCGTGGTGATCCGCTTCGCTGGAGACTCCGGCGACGGCATGCAGGTCCTCGGCGACCAGTTCACCCGCAACAGCGCGCTGCTCGGAAACGACATCGCCACGATGCCGGACTTCCCGGCCGAGATTCGCGCCCCTGCCGGCACCCGTGAAGGGGTCTCCGGGTTCCAGCTGCAGTTCTCGAGCCACGACATCTTCACCCCCGGCGACGACATCGACGTGCTGGTGGCGATGAACCCGGCGGCGCTCGTGCGGAACCTGACCGCGGTCAAGCGCGGCGGGATCGTGCTGGTGAACTCGGACAGCTTCAAGGCGCCCGACCTGGCCAAGGCGAAGATCGACAAGAACCCGCTCGAGGACGGCACGCTCGACGGGTACCGGGTGGTCCAGGCGCCGATCACGGTGTCGACCACCAAGGCGGTCGCGGAGCACGGCCTGAACGCGAAGCAGGCCGATCGGTGCAAGAACTTCTACGCGCTCGGGATGATGTACTGGCTGTACGGCCGGTCGATGGACTCCACGATCCAGCACGTGAAGGCCAAGTTCAAGACTCCGTTCCTGGAGGCGAACCTCGCGGCGCTGCAGGCGGGGCACGACTTCGCCGCCACGGTCGAGCTGTTCCAGACGCAGTACGAGGTGCCTCCGGCGCAGCTCGCGCCTGGCAACTACCGGAACATCACCGGCAACGCGGCGCTGGCGCTCGGGTTGTGCACCGCGGCGTGTAAGACCGGGTTGAAGGTGTTCTACGGCAGCTACCCGATCACCCCGGCGACCGACATCCTCCACTCCCTCGCGCCGTACAAGAACTTCGGCGTGCTCACGTTCCAGGCGGAGGACGAGATCGCCGCGATCTGCTCGGCCATCGGGGCGTCGTGGGGCGGCAGCCTCGGGGTCACCGGCACCTCCGGGCCGGGCGTCGCGCTGAAGTCCGAGGCGATCGGGCTCGCGGTGATGGTCGAGCTCCCGCTGATCGTGATCGACGTGCAGCGCGGCGGACCGTCGACCGGGTTGCCGACCAAGACCGAGCAGGCCGACCTGTTCCAGGCGATGTACGGCCGGAACGGCGAGTCGCCGGTGGTCGTGCTCGCCCCGCGCACGCCGTCGGACTGCTTCGACGTGGCGCTCGAGGCGGCCCGCATCGCGACCACCCACATGTGCCCGGTGATGATCCTGTCCGACGGGTACATCGCGAACGGCGCCGAGCCGTGGGCGCTGCCGGACCTCGACGCGATCCCCGAGATGACCGCGAAGTTCACGACCGAGAAGGAAGGGTTCGCCCCGTACTCCCGCGACGACGTGACCCTCGCGCGCCCGTGGGTGGTGCCCGGGACCCCGGGCCTCGAGCACCGCATCGGCGGGATCGAGAAGCAGCACATCACCGGCAACATCAGCTACGACCCGCAGAACCACGAGAAGATGGTCAAGCTCCGGGCGGAGAAGATCCGCCGGGTGGCCGACACCCTGCTGCCGACCGAGGTGTACGGCGACGCTGACGGCGTGCTGGTCGTGGGCTGGGGCTCCACCTTCGGCGCGATCCGGATGGCCACTCAGCAGTGCCGCGAGCGGGGCATCCGGGTGGGCCAGATCCACCTCCGTCACATCAACCCGCTGCCGAACGACCTCGGGGCCCTGCTCCGCCGGTACGACAAGGTGCTGGTCCCGGAGCTGAACCTGGGCCAGCTGGCGCACATCCTGCGCGCGACCTACCTGGTCGACGCGCAACCCCTCACCAAGGTCCAGGGTCTCCCGTTCTTGACCCGCGAGATCGTCGAGGGCATCGAGCGCGCCTCCCGCGGGGGCTCGCCCGCGATCCACCCCGCCGCCAAGTAGGACCGACCATGTCCACGAATCCGACGTACACGAAGAAGGACTTCGCCAGCGACCAGATGGTGCGGTGGTGCCCGGGCTGCGGTGACTACTCGATCCTCGCGCAGGTGCAGGCGGTGTTCGCCGAGCTCGGGATCCCGCGCGAGCAGTTCGCAGTGGTCGCGGGGATCGGCTGCAGCTCTCGGTTCCCGTACTACATGGAGACCTACGGGTTCCACACCATTCACGGCCGCGCGCCGGCGTTCGCCACCGGGCTCAAATCGACCCGGCCCGAGCTGTCGGTGTGGGTGGTCACCGGCGACGGCGACGCCCTGTCGATCGGCGGCAACCACATCATCCACCTGTTCCGCCGCAACGTCGACGTGAAGGTGATGATGTTCAACAACCGGATCTACGGGCTCACCAAGGGCCAGTACTCGCCCACCTCCGAGGTCGGGAAGAAGACGAAGTCGAGCCCGATGGGGGCGATCGACGCGCCGTTCAACCCGCTGTTGCTGGCGATGGGCGCGGGCTGCACGTTCGTCGCGCGGTCGGTCGACGTGTTCACCAAGCACCTGCAGGAGACCCTGCACAAGGCGAACGGGCACTCGGGCACCGCCTTCGTCGAAATCTACCAGAACTGCAACATCTTCAACGACGGCGCGTTCGCCGGGTTCACCGATCGCGGGGACCGCGACGAGAAGGTGCTGTACCTGCAGCACGGCCAGCCGCTGGCGTGGGGGAAGGCGGAGCGGCACGGCCTCGTGCTCGACGGCATGGCGCTGAAGGTGATCCCGCTCACCACCCCGGAAGACGAGGCGAAGGTGTTGCTGCACGACACCACCAACAAGGTGCTCGCGCAGGCGTTGGCGGCCCTCGATCCGCTGCGCGGCGAGCCAGTCCCGGTGGGGCTGTTCTACACCGAGTCGCGCCCCACCTACGACGGCCAGTTCGTCGCGCAGATCAAGGCGGCCGAGGAGAAGCTCGGCATCGGCGACCTCAAGAAGCTGCTCAACTCCGGCGACACCTGGGTCGTGGGCGGGTGAAGCCGCTGTCGGCGCTCGACGCCGCCGCGTGCACCGGCCTGCGCGGCGTCCTGTGCGACATCGACGACACCCTGACCTGGGAAGGCAAGCTCGTCCCAGCGGCGTTCCTCGCGCTCGAGGCCCTGCGGTCGGCCGGGTTGCGGGTCGTGCCGGTCACCGGCAGGCCCGGCGGCTGGGTCGACCACCTCGCCCGGATGTGGCCGGTAGACGGCGTCGTAGGGGAGAACGGCGGGCTGTGGTTCCACCTGGACGCGGGCGGGCGGATGGTGCGCCGGTTCGCGCAGGACCCGGACGTGCGGCGCCGGAACCGAGAGCGGCTCGACGAGCTGGCGGGGCTGATCCTCGACCGGGTCCCCGGGGCCGCGCTGGCGTCCGACCAGGCGTACCGGGACCTCGACCTGGCGGTCGACTTCTGCGAGGACGTGGCGCCCCTGCCCCGCGCCGCGATCGACGCGATCGTCGAGCAGTTCCGCGCGGCCGGGGCCACCAGCAAGGTGAGCTCGATCCACGTCAACGGGTGGTTCGGGGCGTTCGACAAGCTCGCGGGCTGCACCGCGTTCGTGCGGGAGCGGTGGGGCGAGGACCTCGCCGCCGACCGGGATCGGTGGCTGTACGTGGGCGACTCACCCAACGACGAGCCGATGTTCGCGTTCTTCCCCCTGTCGGTGGGGGTGGCGAACGTGGCCCGGTTCGTCGACCGGATGCGCCACCTGCCACGGTTCGTGACCCCGAGCAACGGCGGGCACGGGTTCGCGGAGCTCGCCGAAGTGGTGCTCACCCACCGGCGCTGACCCCGCCGCGGCCCTCAGGGCGCCGCCACCGGGTCGTACCGCACCAGCGCGAACGGGATCGGCTCGGCTCCGGGCCGCAGCAGCTGCCCTTCGAGGACCAGCCCGCTCCCGCCGATCCGCGCCCGGTAGGTGGCCGGCGCCGCGGTGACCTCGGTGAGGACGAGCTCGTCGGCGGACCACTGGCCGGTCACCCGGGTCCGCAGCGCGTGGGAGCCCAGGTGCACCGTGATCT
>JBEBJC010000646.1:0-5107 GCA_040080105.1 Myxococcota bacterium | reverse complement strand
CGTGAAGCCCGGCGGGGGTGTCACACGAGCAGCCGCCCAGGTACTGGCCCTCGCCGGGCTTCACGCCAGTGTCGCCGGTGTCGGTCGCGGGGAGATCGTCGGCCGGGTCGAGCGGGTCGGTGCCGCGGTCGATCTCGATCCCGTCCTGGACCGACCCGTCGTCGGTGTCGGTGTCGCGCGGATCCGAGCCGAGCTCGACCTCGAACCCGTCCTCGGCGCCGTCGCCGTCGGTGTCCGCGTCGTTCGGGTCGGTCTCGCCGGCGCCGGGGGTCCCGGTGCCGCCGAGGGTGACGGTGGTGGCGCCGTCGTGGTCGGCGTCCTCGGCGCCGTCGAGCAGGCCGTCGGCGTCGGTGTCCGGATCGAGGGGGTCGGTGGTCGTGGACGGGTCGGCGTCGGGCACGAACCCGATCGAGTCGGGGCCCGCGACGGCGACACCGGCCTCGATCCCGTCGAGCAACCCGTCGTTGTCGGTGTCGGGCTGGAGCGCCTCGGTGCCGAGCGCGAGCTCCTGCCCGTCGGTCAGGCCGTCGTCGTCGGAGTCGGCGTCGAACGGGTCGGTGCCGTTCTCGAGCTCGTCCTCGTCGGGGACGCCGTCACCGTCGCTGTCGCCGGGCACGTCGTCGGTGGGGTCGAGCGGGTCGGTGCCGGCGTCGAGCTCGGCGCCGTCCGCGACCGTGCCGTCGTCGGTGTCGGCGTCGCGCGGATCGGTCCCGCCCGCGGTCTCCGCGCCGTCGGACAGGCCGTCGCCGTCGGTGTCACCGAGGTTCGGGTCGGTCTCGCCGGTGCCGGTGGTGCCGGTGCCGCCGACGGTCCCGGTCCAGGCGCCGTCGTGGTCCGCGTCTTCGGCGCCGTCGAGCAGGCCGTCACCGTCGGTGTCGGGCTCGAGCGGATCGGTGGTGGTGGTCGGGTCGGCGTCCGGGACGAACCCGACCGAGTCCGGACCTGCGACCGCCACGCCGGCCTCGATCCCGTCGAGCAAGCCGTCGTTGTCGGTGTCGGCGACCACCGGGTCGGTGTCGAACGCCGCCTCCCCTCCGTCGGACAGGCCGTCGTCGTCGGTGTCGGCGTCGAACGGATCGGTGCCGAGGATCACCTCGTCCGAGTCGAGCAGGCCGTCGCCGTCGGTGTCCGCGGGGACGTCGTCGGCCGGGTCGAGCGGGTCGGTGCCGACCGCGACCTCGATCCCGTCGCCGACCGAGCCGTCGTCGGTGTCGGTGTCGACCGGGCTGGTGCCGTCGTCCACCTCGGCCCCGTCCTGCAGTCCGTCGCCGTCGGTGTCGGCGTCGGCCGCGTCGGTCTCGCCGGCGCCCGAGGTGCCGGTGCCGCCGATGGTGCCGTCCCAGCCGCCGTCGTGGTTCGCGTCCTCGTCGCCGTCGTCCAGGCCGTCGCCGTCCGAGTCGGGCGACAACGGGTCGGTGGTGGTGGAGGGGTCGGCGTCGGGCACGAACCCGTCCGAGTCCGGATCCGCCACCTCGACGCCGAGCTCGATCCCGTCGAGGATGCCGTCGCCGTCGGTGTCGTCGGTCAGCGGGTCGGTGTTGGCGTCGAGCTCGGCCCCGTCGAGCAGCCCGTCGTCGTCGGTGTCGGCGTCGAACGGATCGGTGTCCAGCCCGACCTCGTCGAGGTTGTCGACGCCGTCGCCGTCCGTGTCGAGCGCCTCGTCCGCCAGGCCGTCGCAGTCGTTGTCGAGCAGGTCACCGAGCTCGGGCGCCCCGGGGAAGGTGTCGTCGTCGGCGTCGTCGCAGTCGCCGTCGAGCGCCGCGGTCCCGCCGGGCTGGCTGCACGCGAGGATCGCGGCGCCGTCGCCGTAGCCATCGCCGTCGGCGTCGGCGTACCACGCGGTGCCGACGCCCTCGTCGACCGAGCCGTCGCAGTCGTCGTCGGCGCCGTCACACACCTCGGTGCCGCCAGGGAACGCGGTGTCGTCGGAGTCGTCGCAGTCGGTGGCGCTCGCGACGTACCCGACCGGCTGGCCACACGCGGTCACCGCGGCGCCGGAGTCCCCGAACCCGTCGCCGTCGGTGTCGGCGTACCAGGTGGTGCCGACCCCGTCGTCGGCGGTGCCGTCGCAGTCCTGGTCCACGCCGTCGCACACCTCGGGCGCGGTCGGGTGGACCGAGGCGACCGTGTCGGCGCAGTCACCGCCGCGGAACGCCTCGAACCCGTCGCTGCAGTCGAGATCGTTCGACACGATCACCACCGACGAGCCCCAGCTGTCGTCGTCGAGGTCCTGGAAGCAGTTCTCGAACCCGTCGCAGTTGTCGTCGTCGCCGTTGTTCACGAACTCGGTCGCGCCCGGGTAGTCGGCCGACGACAGGTCGTCGCAGTCGGTGTCGTTCGCGACGAACCCGCTCGGGACGGTGCACGCCACCGTGGTGGTGGCGGGGGTGCCGAACCCGTCGGCGTCGGCGTCGGCGTAGAACGTCGTCCCGACGCCCTCGTCGGTGGAGCCGTCGCAGTCCTGGTCGACGCCGTCACAAACCTCAGCCGCGCCGGGGTGGACGCCCGCGTCGCCGTCGTCGCAGTCGATCCCGCCGGCGTCGGCGTCGCCGTAGCCGTCGCCGTCCGCGTCGGCGATCGACACCGACAGGTCGTCGTACCGGCACGAGTTGCCGCTCGCGTCGCCGTGGTCGTAGCAGTACAGCCCCACGAGGCCTTCGGTGAACGTCGCGTCGGTGGCGGACAGGATCTTGTCGGCCGCCTCGAACACTCCGTTTCGGTCGTCGTCGAACCACACCTCGAGCGTCGAGCCGTTCGCGACTACCCGCAGGGCGTACTCGAGGCCGAGCGTGTAGCTGACCCCGGAGGTGGCGAGCTGGGTCGCCACGCCGGCCTGGACCCGGAACAGCTTCGACCCGACGTACGACTGGCGCGGCGTGCCGTTGCCGGTGTTCGGCGCCCCTTCGCGGGTGAGGAACGCGATGTAGAAGTTCGCGTCGTCTTGGTACCGGAACACCACGCCGACCGAGTCGTCGTCGGACGAGAACGTGGTCACGTCGAGCGTGAGGTCCGACCAGGACTTGCTCGTGTACACGAGCTCGTTCGACACGTACGCGCCGCTGCCCCAGGTGCCGGGCGCCGACTCGTCGGTCTTCGGGTACACGCCGTCGCCGTTCTGGGTCGACCAGCTGTCGTTCACGTTGTCGGAAACGAACCCGGCGGTGCCCGAGAACGTGTTGGTGGAGTAAGCGTCGAAGTTCTCGGACCAGTCCACCACGGTCTGGGCGGTGGCGGCGGCGGGGAGCAGTAGCAACGGGGGCAAGGTCACCTCGGCCGGAGGATTGTAGTCCTCGGGGCCGGCGCGCGCCTTACACCCGCCTGTCGGGCCCCGTGAGCGCGGTTCGAATCTCGGATTCGCGCTGTGGCGACGCCTTGCGCACGAACCATGGCGTGACGAGCCACCCGAGCGTGAGCGGGACGGCGGTGACACACGACAGCCCGAACGTGGCGGGGACGCCGACCCAACTCGCGAGCGCGGACCAGAACAGCGCCGAGCGGAACCACGCGACGGCGACGGACTTCGCGGACATCGGCAGGGGTAGCCCGCGCGAGTCGTCGATCATCAGGTGGGTGGACAGCGGCACGAGCGGGACGAACATCACGTGGAAGAACGTGGTGGCGACGATGCCCAGGCCCTCGATCTGGTCGACCCACCCGAACTTACGCGTCCCGAACACGATCATGGACACCCCCGCCGCAGTCTACCGCGCGAGGCGGCCCGACAGCGCGCTCTCCTCCGCCAGGGTCGCGGCGAGGGGGCGGTCGAACGCGCCACGGGGCGCGCGCCAGCTCCAGTTGCCGTGCTCCCGCCCCGGCACGTTGAACCGGGCGTCGGAGCCGAGGCCGAGCAGGTCCTGAGCCGGCACGATCGCGGAGTCGCACACCGAGCGCCAAGCGGCGGTCAACAACCCCCAGCGGGTGTCGTGCACGCCGAGGTACCGGCGCGCGTGGTCGCGGGTGGCCTCGTCGGCCGAGGCCTCCCACCCCGCGAGGGTGTCGTTGTCGTGGGTGCCGGTGTACACGACCTGGTTCCGGCGGTGCGCGTGCGGCAGGAACGGGTTGTGGTCGCGCGCGCTCGACGGGTCGCCGAACGCGAACTGCAGGATCGCCATCCCGGGGAGGTCGAAGCCGTCACGCAGCGCCTCCACGTCCGGCGTGACCACGCCGAGGTCTTCGGCGACGAACGGCAGCGCCGGCCACACCCGCCGGAGCGCCTCGAGCAGCGGGCGGCCCGGCCCGGGGATCCACCGCCCGTCGCGGGCGTCGGGCTCGGCCGCCGCGATCTCCCACACCCCGGCGATGCCCCGGAAGTGGTCGATCCGCACCCGGTCGACGCTCGACAGCGCCCGGCGGAACCGCGCCACCCACCACGCGTAGCCCTCGGCGGCGTGGGTCGGCTCGTGGTAGTGCGGGTGCCCCCACAGCTGGCCGAGGGTGGAGAACACGTCGGGCGGCACGCCGGAGACCACCGAGGGGCGGCGGTCCGCGTCGAGGCGCCACCGGTCCGGCCGGTCCCACACGTCGGCGCACCACCACGACACGAAGAACGGCACGTCGCCCCACAGCTCTACGTCGAGGCGCCGGGCGAGGGCGCGCAGCTCGCCCCACTGGTGATCGAACAGCCACTGCAGCGCGAGCTCGCGCCCGATCGACCGCCCGAGCCGGTCCTCGACCTCGGCCAGCGCCGCGGGGTCTCGGTCGCGGAGGGGCGCGGGCCACAGGTGCCACGGCAGGCCGGTGTCGCGACCGATCGCCTGGTACCGGGCCCAGGTCGCGAGCTCCGGCGAGGCCCACCGGTGGAGGTCCACCGCGTCGCGGACCCGGTCGGCCGCCGAGGCCAGCGCGGGCTCCTTCCCCCGCCGCACCCCCGGCCAGTCGACCGGCCCGTCCGGCGCGTCGGGCGGGCGCTCGTCCTCCCGCAGCCAGCCGTCGGTGACGAGGTCGTCGATCGACAGGAGCAGCGGCTCGTGTGCGAACGCCGACGGCGAGGCGTACGGGCTGCCGTACGCGTCGACCGGGTTGAGGGGGAGGACCTGCCAGATCCGCTGACCCGCCGACGCGGCCCACTCGAGCCACTCCCGGGCGGAGGGGCCGATCTCCCCGATCC
>JBEBJC010000645.1:0-5108 GCA_040080105.1 Myxococcota bacterium | reverse complement strand
GGGCGGGACGGGCAGGGGCGCGGGCAGAGGCAGAGGCAGGGGAGGCTAGTAGGTCCGATACCAGTCCGGGTGGTCCATCGACAGCTCCGGCACCCCGTCGAACGCCGCGAGCGGCGCGATCAGGTGCACGCAGTCGCCCTTGCCCACCGAGCCCTCGGGCGCCCGGAACCCGACCACCCGGTTCGCGCCGTGGTCGAGGTCGAAGCACTCCATCCCGCCGCCACACGGGGTGCCGCCCGTCACCAGCTCGCCCCAAACCTCGTGCAGGTCGAGCGGGTTCCGGTCGAAGTCGAGCGCGTCGCCGTTCATCCCGTCGCGGACGAACACGTTCTCACCGATGCCGGTGGGCTCGACCGTGCCCTCGGTGATCTCGGGGATCCCGCCGTAGTCGAGCACCTCGGTCGCCCGGACCTGCACCCGGTCGCCCGGGTACAACGAGGTCACCGCGAAGTCGACCGGCAGGCGGTACAGCACCACCGTGCCGCTCTTGTCCGCGATCATCGCGTTGAGCGTCGGACCGTCGTCGTCGACCGCGGTGACGATCGCGTCGGTGATGGTGAGGTTCACGTTCTTCGGGTTCGAGGCGTTCTTCGCCGCGTCGAGCACCGCCCCGACGCCCGCGTCGAACGAGTAGTCGCTCGAGCGGGTGTCGACCCCGGCCCTCGCGATCGGGTGGTCGTTCCACGGGCCGGTCTTGTTCGGGCCTTCGGCGCAGGCGGCGCTCCACCCGGGGCCGTCGTCGTCGTCGTCGCCGAGGGTGACGGGATCGATCGTCGCGTTCGGGTCGTCGACCGGGAGCTGCCGCGGGATGTACGGCCAACACCCGGCCGCCAGCGGAACCAACCACAACGGGAGCGTGCGCATCGAGATCACCGAACGATGAGGTAGGTGGTGAGGAGCAGGCCGGACAGCGACGCCGTGCCGATCGAGCTCAAGTACGCGGTGTTCGTGAGCATGTAGCTGTTCGGGCTCGGCACTCGGTCGTAGCTCACGCGCCCGTACACCGCGGTGCCGTACATCCCGGCGGCCAGGCCACCGCTCGCGACGCCGGCCCACAGCAGCGCCTTGGACGATCCGCCGCCGCCGCCGCCGCGAGGGGCGTGGGGAACCGGCGCGAACGAGGTGATCGGGTGGACGGCCGTGTACGCGAGCGGGGCGCTCGAGATGGTCAGGTCGGGCATGTACGACCCGAGCGACGCGTTGGTCGCGGCGAGCGCGCGCACGTCGCGCGGCACCGCGGGGTCTTCACCGGGGGACACGTACTGGGTGGTCGCGACGGCGCCCTTCGGGTCGAACACCTGCATCAAGTACGGCCCGTCGACCGGCCGCTCGCCGGACACCCGACCGTCGATCTGCACGATGTAGCCCGCGAGCCGGAACGGCCGCGACGGGCCCGGGGTCACGTCCGACCGGGCGCGCGAAGCCACCGCCCCCACGTCCGACGCGTCGAACCGCGGATCGATGCGGTACGCCGCCGACAGCGCGCGCTGCGCCCCGAGGTCGTCGCCGGTGGTGGCGAGCTGCCGACCGTACACCCCGTGGATCGCGGCCGCGAGGGAGGTCGAGGCCGGCTCGGACAGGCACTCCACCATCCCGAGGGCCCGCTCCGCCGCGGGGGCGAACTGGTCCGCGGCCACGCTGTACAGCGCCACCGCCTGCTGCACCGCGGTCTCCACCTCGGACGCGGGGACCGGTTCGCACGCCGCACCCGCCAGGTTCGACGCCAATCCTGCCAACCACACGACGGACCTCCTGCTCGACCCCCCGCATGTAGCCAGCGGAGGGGAGGTACGTCCTGAGTCAGGTTGTAGCAGACGGTTTTTCGCCGTTATTCCTAGACTTTCGTCGGACGCGTCGGCGAATGTATCGAGCGGCTGACCGTCACTCGGGCTGGTCGGCGGTCTCCGCGGGGGCAGCGGCGGGCGGGTTCACCGCGCGCACCACCACCTTGTCCCCGTCGTAGTCGACCTCGGCGTGGCCCCCGTCTCGGAGCGAGCCGAACAGGATCTCGTCGGCGAGCGGCCGCTTCACGTGCTCCTGGATCACCCGACCCATCTCGCGCGCGCCGAACTCGGGCTTGTAGCCTTCCTTCAGGAAGAATTTCCGCGCCGCGTCCGTCGCGGACAGGGTGACGTTGCGCTCCGACAGCTGCTGCTCGAGCTCGAGCAGGAACTTGTCGACGATCAGCAGCACCACCTCCTCGGGCAGGCGGTCGAACACCACGATCGCGTCGAGGCGGTTGCGGAACTCGGGCGGGAAGACGTCCTTGAGCACCGTGTCGGCGCGGGCGCTCCCGCCGCTCGGGTTGAACCCGAGCCCGGCGCGGGCTTGCTCGCGCGCGCCCGCGTTCGTGGTGAGGATCACGATCGCGTTGCGGAAGTCGGTCTTCCGCCCGTTGTTGTCGGTCAGCGTGGCCGAGTCCATGATCTGCAGCAGGATGTTGAAGATCTTGGGGTGCGCCTTCTCGATCTCGTCGAGCACCACCACGCAGTGCGGGGTCTTGTGCACCGCGTCGGTGAGCTGCCCGCCCTGCTCGAACCCGACGTAGCCCGGGGGAGCGCCGATCAGCCGGCTGACGGTGTGCTCCTCCATGTACTCGGACATGTCGAACTTGTGGAACTCCACCCCGAGGTGCATCGCCAGCTGGCGGGCGAGCTCGGTCTTGCCGACCCCGGTGGGGCCGGCGAACAGGAAGTTCCCGACGGGCTTGCGCGGGCTGCCGATCCCGGCGCGGGACAACTTGATCGCGGTGACCACCGCGGCGATGGCCTTCGTCTGTCCGAAGATCACCCGGCCGAGGTCCGACTCGAGGTTCTTCAGCTTGTCCCGGTCTTCGGTGGTGACCTGCTTCGCGGGGACCCGCGCGATCCGCGCGACCGTCTCCTCCACGTCCGCCACCCCCACCGCGGTCTTGCCCGCGAGGTGCGCCGCCGCGCCGACCTCGTCGAGCACGTCGATCGCCTTGTCCGGCAGCTGGCGGTCGGTGATGTACCGGCTCGCGAGCTTCACCGTCTGCACCACCGCCTCGGGCTCGTACGTGAGCTCGTGGTGCTCCTCGTACTTCGACTGGAGCCCGCGGAGGATCGCGATGGCGTCCTCCTGGTTCGGCTCGGTCACGTCGATGGTCTGGAACCGGCGGGACAGCGCCTTGTCCTTGCCGAACGAGTGGCGGAAGTCCTCGTGGGTCGTCGACCCGATGCACCGGAGCGAGCCCGACGCGAGCGCGGGCTTGAGCAGGTTCGACGCGTCCATCGAGCCGCCGGTCGTGGCGCCGGCGCCGACGATCACGTGGATCTCGTCGATGAACAGGATCGCCTCTTCGTTGTCGGTCAGGGCCTGGATCACGCCCTTCAGCCGGTCCTCGAAGTCGCCCCGGTACCGGGTGCCGGCCATCAGCGCGCCCATGTCGAGCGCGTAGATGTGCACCCCCTTGAGCACGTCGGGGACGTTGCCTTCGTAGATCGCCTTCGCGAGCCCCTCGACGATCGCGGTCTTGCCGACGCCGGAGTCACCCACGAACAGCGGGTTGTTCTTCCGGCGGCGGGCCAACACGTGGACCGCCCGCTGCAGCTCCGCATCGCGGCCGATCAGCGGGTCGATCTTGCCGTCGGCGGCGCGCTGGTACAGGTCGGTCGCGAACTCGGTGAGCGCCTCGCTCGGGGAGCGCTTGTGCTCGTCACCGTCTTGGGCGCCGGCCGGGGTCCCCAGGTCCTTGCGGGTCCCCTTCTTCCGGATCCCGTGGCTGACGAAGCTGACCAGGTCCAGCCGCTCGACGCCCTGCTTCTTCAGCAGCGACACCGCCATCGAGTCCGGCTCGGCGTACAGCGCGATCAACACGTTGCCGCCGTCGACCTGGCCCTTGCTCTGGCTCTGGACGTGGAGCAGCGCGCGGTTCAGCACCCGGCGGAACCCGAGCGTCTGGATCGGCTCGTACTCGTCTTGCACGTCGATCCCCTCGACCCCGTCGAGGTACTCGAGCAGCTCGCGCTCGAGCCGCTTGAGGTCGACGGCGCACGCCTCGAGGATCTCGGACGCGCGCGGGTCGTGGAGCAGCCCGTACAGCAGGTGTTCGAGCGTGAGGAACTCGTGGCGCCGGCGTTTGGCGTCCTCGTGCGCCATCCCCATCGCGACTCGCAGCTCTTCGGTGAACATTATTCGGGCTCCATCGTGCACTGCAGCGGGTGGCCGGCCTCCCGTGCCACCTCGTGAACCTGGGCGACGCGCGTCTCGGCCACCTCGCGGCTGTAGATCCCCGCCACGCCCACTCCGCTGTTGTGGATGTGCAGCATGACGCGGGTCGCGGAAGCCTGGGAATGGCGGAACACGTTCATCAGCACCCACACGACGAACTCCATCGAGGTGTAGTCGTCGTTCAACAGGATGACCTTGAACTTCTTCGGCTCTTCGGGACGGTCGCGGGTGACGACGTCCGGCTGGTCTTCTCGGCGGGTTCTCTCCGACATGCCGACAGTCCCCTCCTGGGCACGGTGGACCCCATCGGAAAGGGCCCTGTGGCATTGTAGATAAGTCGTGACGCGACCAACCGGTACGAGCGGTGAGCCTCACCGTGCGATACCCTCGCTGGATGGTGGATGCGATCGATCGGACCGCGTTGGAGCAGTGGCTGCGGGTTCGCGGCGCTTCTTCGAGCGTGATCGGGTACGCGGTCGAGGACCTCGGCGCCGAGTGGCGCACCGCGCCCGAGCGCGAGTGTGCGACGCTGCTCGAGGGGATCTTGGCGCAGGCGACCGAGCCCGTGGTGTCCCTCGCCCGGGTCGAGGGCATGGTGAAGGTGGCGCGGGCGCTCGGGTACCGCGAGCACCTGCTCGACGCGTTCGTGGTCGACGTGCTCCGGATCACCCTGCGGCGGTTGCGCGCATACGGGGTGCTCGGGTTGCACCTCGGCGCGTCGGCCGACGAGATCAAGGCCTCCCACCGCCTCCGGATCAAGGAAGCCCACCCGGACCGTCTGATCGGGGCGGAGGCGGCGGCGCAGGAGGCGGCCGAGCGGCAGGTGATGGAGCTGAACCAGGCGCGGGCCCTGTTGTACCAGCCCCTCGAGGACGTGCGGCTCGACGGCGAGGACGACCTGGTGCTCGAGCCGGCGT
>JBEBJC010000644.1:0-5111 GCA_040080105.1 Myxococcota bacterium | reverse complement strand
CTTGCGGCCCCGCGTGTGCCAGCGGCCCGATCACCTGCTGCGGCCGGATCGGCGGCAGCGACACCGTGGGCTCGGAGTTGCCGGCGTCGACCTGCGGCGGCAGCTCGGGCGCCCGGTCCTTGCGGGTGGGCACCGCGCTCGGCGCCTCGGAGCCCTCGTCGGCGACCTCGACCCGCTTGCCGTAGTGCTTCTCGATCTGGATCCCGACGGCCTGCAGGAACTTCGTGGGCAACACGCCGCCGACCATCACGAACACGTAGTCGTTCGCGAGGATCACCTGCTCGCCCTTGTGGTCCATCACCACCCGATCCTTGCGGACCTCCTTGACCTCCGACTCGAGCATCACGTCGACCCGGCCTTCCCGCTGGGCGTCGCGCAGGCGCTCGATGTTCTTCTCCTTCGGCCGGTTGATCTTGTCGCCTCGGTACGACAAGGTGACCTTGTTCCCGGCCTGCTCCGACAGCTGGATCGCGGCCTCCACCGCCGAGTCGCCGCCGCCGACCACCATCAGGTGGTCGTAGCTGTAGTGCTCGGGCTCGAGCAGCGAGTACGCGACCTTCGCCTGGTCCTCCCCGACCGCGCCGAGCTTGCGCGGCGTGCCGCGCCGCCCGAGGCACAAGATCACCCGCTGCGCGTCGACCCGGCGCTTCGTCGTCTCGAGGGAGAACCCCCCCGAGCGGGCGGTGACCTTGTCGACCCGCTCCCCCGCCGACACCTCGATCCCGAGGGTGGCGATCACGTCCTTGAACAGGTCGACCAGCGCCTCCTTCTGCAGGGTGCGCAGGTTCACCCGCGGGTAGCCCGAGATCTCCATCGGCCGGGTGAACACGAGCTTCTTGCGCGGGTAGTGCCGCACCGCGCCGCCGAAGTCGTCCTGCTCGAGCAGCACGTACGACCGGCCGGCGACCTTCGCCGCCGCCGCCGCCGCGAGCCCGGCAGGGCCGGCCCCGACGATCGCCACGTCGAGCATCGACGGGTCGGAGCGCACGCCCTCGAGCGCGTTCGCCAGCGCGCGGGTACCCTGCTCGGCCGCGTTCGCGATCAGGCCCATCCCGCCGAGCTCACCCGCGATGTACACGCCGGGCACGTTGGTCTGGAAGTCGGGCCCGACCCGCGGGATGTCGATCCCGCGCTTCTCCGAGCCGAACACGAGCTCGATCGCGCCCACCGGGCACGCGCTCACACACGCGCCGTGACCGATACACGCCGCCATGTTCACCGCGATCGCCTGGCCCTCGATCACCGCCAGCACGTGCTCCGGGCACGCGGTGACACACGCGCCCGAGCCCATGCACACCGCCGGGTCGATGTACGGCTGGATCGTCACCGGCTCGTGCCGACCCGCCTCGATCGACTTCGCGCGCTCCGCCTTGGCCCGGCGCTCGCTGACCAAGATGTAGGCGTACATCGGGATCACGAAGAACACGCCGATCAACATCACACAGGCGATGCCCGGGACGCTGCTGTCCATCTCAGCGCTCCACGCCGAGGAGGGTGGCGATCACGCCCCCGAAGAACACGGCGTTCAAGATGTGCAGCAGCACGATCGCGTACATCGCGAACGCGAGCGGCTGGTGCAGCAGGTTCCAGAACCGGAGCAGCCGACGGGCGGCGTCGAACCCCGCCATCGACCGCCGGAGCGACAGCTGCTCGAGCAGCGTGCCCTCGGCGCGCTGGTACGCCTCGCCGGTGAGCCCGGCGCGGTGCAGCAGCGCGCGGATCATCTCGCGGCGCCGGCGGATCTCGGTGTCGAGCACCACGAGCTCTCCGATCGTCTGCGGCTCGAGGTCGAAGTCGCGCGCGAGGGCCACCGCGTCGGCCACGCAGTTCGAGTCGCTGTCTCGGGTGTCGGCGACGAGCTGCTCGCGCAGCTCGGTCAATCGCTGCATCGCGTCCTGCAGGTTGAGCTTACGGTCGGTCGCCGACGCCGGGAAGTACCCGAACAAGTACCGGCCGAAGAACCCGGAGGCCGCCACCAGCACCATGCACCAGAAGCCCACCCCGATGAACCCGTACGGCAGCCGCAGCTCGGCGTGCAGCACGATGAACACCGGGCCGAGCACGCCGCAGATCTGGTGGAACCGCATCCAGAACTGGCTCGTGCCGAAGAACGCCGGGAGCGGCAGCCACTTGCGCGCGCTGTACAGCAGCACGAACAACATCAGCCCGGTGCCGACGATCCCCAGGTACAGGCCGAGCGGTGAGCCGGACGAAAACCATGGATCTAGCGTATGATCCGGCCGAGCGTCGAGCGGGGTGAGGTAGTACGGGAGGCCGACGATCAAGATCACCAGCGAGACGCCGAACAGGATCCCGCCGAACGAGGCGAGGAACAACCAACCGGCGACGCCCCACAGGTCGACCGGTACGGCGCTCCGTCGGACCCGCGCCACGCGCGACGCCTTGGACTGGACCACGACTCCTCCTACGGTGCTCGACCCGGAACACGAATGTTGTACCACAGTACACTCTACACTGACACAAATCAACGATTAAAGCTATTTTAACCTAGCTAGTTGTGATTGAATCCGGCAGGTCTGTTGTCGACGGCATGTACTTCCGGTAGGCTCACGCGGTACACCCGGACGCACCATGACCCCTTCCATCTATGCCTATCTCGACTTCCGCGCGTACCTGCGGGACTGGTTCTCGGCGAAGCAAGCGATGGATCCCCACTTCAGCAAGCGGCGGTTCGCCCGGTTGGCGGGGCGGAGCTCTCCGGGCCTGCTGGCGGACGTGATGGACGGCGAGCGCCAGCTGACCCAGCCGATGGTCGAGGTGTTCACCCAGGCCCTGCAGCTGAACCGCGCCGAGGGGGAGTTCTTCCACGCGCTGGTCCAGCTCGACCAGGCCGAAGACCCGCGGGAGCGGAACCACGCGTGGGAGCGGATCAGCCACAGTCGCGGGTTCCAGGAGACCCGCAGCCTCGACGGCGCCTCGTTCCGGTACCTGTCGTGCTGGTGGTTCCCGGTGGTGCGGGAGCTCGCCCACCGGCCGGACTTCGAGCCCGACCCCGCGTGGGTCGCGCGCCACGTCCGCCCCGTGATCACCGAGAGCCAGGCGAGGCGCGCGCTCGAGGCGCTGCTCGACCTCGGGATGTTGGTGCGCTCCGGCGACACGCTCGAGCCCGCCGCCGGGGTGGTGCAGACCCCGCACGAGGTGCAGGGGCTCGCCGTGCACAACTACCACAAGGCGATGCTCGACCGCGCGAGTGAAGCGGTCGACGCGTTCAAGCCGCACGAGCGGCACATCGTCGCCGCTACCGTGTCCGTCCCCATCGACCTGATCCCTCGGCTCAAGCAGGAGATCAACGCCCTGCAGGACCGGCTGCTCGCGATCTGCGACCGGTTCGAGGGTCAGGCCGAGCAAGTGCTCCAGATCGAGCTGCTGTTGTTCCCCCTGTCCGACCGCGCGCCGAGGACCCCGTGAAGCCACTGTTCCGACGACTGCTGCTCCTCCTCGGGCTCGCACTGGCGCTGCTCGGGTCGACCTCCCCCGCCGCCGCGCAGGGGGTGGGCCAATGGGTCAGCCCCGGGCTGCTCGCGCGCGACCACGCCGACCTCGAGGGGCTCACCAACTGCACGAAGTGCCACGCGCCGATGATGGGCGTCACCACCGAGCGGTGCACCGCGTGCCACGAGGAGGTCGCGGAGCAGATCCGTACCAAGAGTGGGTTTCACGCCAACAAGGCCAACAAGTGCGGGACCTGCCACACGGATCACAAGGGCCGGGACTACCAGCTCGCCCGGCTCGAGCTCACCCCGCTGCAGCACCTGAACGAGACCGGGTTCCCGCTCGAGGGCGCCCACCTCCAGGCCAAGTGCGAGGACTGCCACACCACCGGCAAGTGGGCCGACGTGGAGCCGGAGTGCTGGACCTGCCACGAGACGCCGCACGGTGAGAAGGAGCACGTCGACCTCGGGACCTGTGACGACTGCCACGGCGCGGCGAGCTGGGACGTGGCGTCGATCGATCGGGCGGTGTTCGATCACGACGACAAGGCGCAGGCCGACTACCCGCTCGAGGGCGCACACGCCGACGTGCCGTGCCTCGAGTGCCACCTCGAGGGGCTGTTCGTCCCCACCCTGTTCGACGCGTGCACCAGCTGCCACAACGACCCCCACCGGGCGCCGCGCATCTCGAACGACTGCGAGAGCTGCCACACGGTGAACCAGTGGTTCGTCGACGAGTTCGACCACGACCTGACCAACTGGAAGCTGGAGGGGCTCCACACCGAGGTCGGCTGCGACAAGTGCCACAAGTCCAGCGCGACCAAGCCGCTGCCACACGACACGTGCGAGAACTGCCACAAGGACATCCACCACAAGCAGTTCACCCCGCGCACCTGCGACACCTGCCACACGATCGTCGACATCGACTTCAAGATCCCGAGCTACGACCACGGAAAGACTCAGTTCCCGCTCGTCGGCAAGCACGTGGAGGTGAAGTGCGACGAGTGCCACGGCCTGGGGCCGTCGGCGACGTACGTGCCGCTCGACCACGCCGACTGTGACGCGTGCCACGAGGACGTACACGAAGGGAAGTTCGAGCCCACCGACTGCGCCGCGTGCCACGTCGAGACCGGGTGGGAGGTCGAGGGGTTCAACCACGACCGGACCGACTTCCCGTTGAAGGGCAAGCACATCGAGGTGGAGTGCGAGGAGTGCCACCCGAACGAGCAGTGGTCGGGGATCGCCCACGACACCTGCGACCAGTGCCACGAGGACCACCCCCACGGCACCGCGTTCGCGCCGCCGACCTGTGACGAGTGCCACGAGGAGGCCGACTGGGTCGCGATCACCTTCGCCCACGCGACCGAGACGAAGTTCGATCCGTCGCCGCAGCACGACGAGACCCCTTGTAAGGAGTGCCACCTCGAGATGGACCACTTCGAGGGCCTCGCGATGGAGTGCACCGCGTGCCACACCGACGACACGCCCCCCGGGCACTTCGAGGGCGAGTGCTCCGACTGCCACCGCACCGCCGGCTGGCGACCGGCCGACCTCGGGGGCCGCCCACACGACATCACGGGGTACGCGCTCGTCGGCACCCACAGCCAGCTCGCGTGTGAGGACTGCCACGGCGCCGCGCCGCTGCCGCTGTTCGCCGGC
>JBEBJC010000643.1:0-5122 GCA_040080105.1 Myxococcota bacterium | reverse complement strand
GCGCGGATCGCCGCGCGCGAGAGCTACGAGTACGCCGCCCGCGCGGTCCGGCTGCTGGAGAAGTTCGGGCCCGACCCGAACGCGATCGCCGGCGCCCTCGCCCACTCGAGCGCGTCGATCCGCGGCCTGGCGGTGGGGGCGTTGGTCGACATGGACGCGCGCACCGACCTGAACGTGGACTACGACGCGTTGCTGCGCGGGGTCTCGTCCGACCCGGACGCAGGGGTGCAGCGCAAGGTCGAGAAGGTGCGGCCCCTGCTGGTGCACTGACTCGGGATACGACGGCGCATGGCCACCCCACCCCGTCGGTTCCCGCTGTTGCCCGTGGTGCTGCTCACCTGCCTCGCCCTGTGGGGCGCGAGCCCCGTGGCGCACTGGGTCACCGACAGCTGGTGGTTCGCGTCGGTCGGGTACGCCGACGTGTTCCGCACCCTGCTGCTCACCCGCGGCGCGCTCGCCCTCGCCGCCGGCGCGCTCACCCTCGTGGTGGTGGGCGGGTCCGGGAGGTGGGCCGCCCGCGCGGGGCGGCCGGTGCGCCTCGCGAACCGCGGGTTCTTCGCGACCGTCGCGCCGAGCCAGCTGTCCGACGCGGCCGCACTGTTGATCGGGTGGGCGGTGGCGGTGCGCGCGTGGCACGCCGCGCCCGCGGTGCTGCTCGCATACCACGCAGGCCCGGTCGGGTTCCGCGATCCGGTGTTCGACTTCGACGCCGGGTTCTACCTGTTCGCGTTGCCGGTGGCGGAGCTCGTGGCGCACACCGCGCTGTGGGTCGCGCTGGCCACCGGGGTGGTGGCCGCGTCGACCTACGTGGCCGCGGGGACCGTGCGGGTCCAGCTGTCGCAGCAGGACGGCCAGCTCGTGGCGACCGGGGTGGTGATCCCACCCGAGGTCCGGCGCCACCTCGCCACCGCCGCCGCGGCGCCGCTCGCGTTGTGGTCGGTGACGACCTGGCTGTCGCGGTTCGCCCGGATGTCGGAGGCGAACAGCCTGGTGACCGGCCCCGGGTACGCCGACCTGCACGGGACCCTGCCGCTGATCGCGCTCGTCGCGGTGTGCACCGCGATCGCCGCGTTCCTGGTGTTCCTCGGCATCGACCTGTGGCGCCCGCGGGCGCTCGTCGCGGCGGGGGTGGCGCTGATCGCCCCGCGGGTGCTGGAGTTCGTCGTCCCCGGGCTGCTGCAGCGGTTCTCGGTCGAGCCGAACCAGCTGTCGCGCGAGGGGCCGCAGATCCTGCACCACATCGAGGCCACCCGGTTCGCGTTCGACCTGGAGCCGATCGAGGAGCGCCCCCTGTCGGGGGTGGCCGAGCTGGAGCCGGGCGCGCTCGAGCGGAACCGCGCGACGGTCGACAACGTCGCGCTGTGGGACCACCGGCCGCTGCTCGACGCGTTCTCCCAGGTGCAGGAGATCCGGACCTACTACGGGTTCGGCTCGGTCGACAACGACCGGTACCGGATCGACGGGCAGCTGCGCCAGGTGATGTCGTCGCCGCGCGAGCTGACGATCGACGCGCTGCCGCCCGAGGCGCACACCTGGGTCAACGAGACGATGACCTACACCCACGGCTACGGGCTGGCGCTGGGTCCGGTGAACGAGGTCACCCAGCAAGGGCTGCCCGAGCTGTTCGTGCGCGACGTTCCGCCGAAGGTCACCCACCCGGACGTGTTCGCGGTGACCCGGCCCGAGCTGTACTTCGGCGAGGCGCTCGACGGGTGGGTGGTGGTCGGCACCGACAACCCCGAGTTCGACTTCCCGACCGGCGACGACAACGCGTACACCCACTACCAGGGCGCCGACGGCGTGACCCTCGGGCGGTTCGGCCACCTGTGGATCGCGCTGCGCGAGGGCTCACAGGAGCTGCTGTTCTCGGGCGACGTGCGCGCGGACAGCCGGGTGCTGCTGTACCGGAACGTGGTGCAGCGCGCCGCGCGGATCGTGCCGATCCTCGACTTCGACTCCGACCCGTACCTGGTGGTCGACGGCGGGCGCCTGGTGTGGATGCTCGACGGGTACACCCGCAGCGCCCGGTTCCCGTACGCAGCGCGGGTCCCGCGGTTCGGCAACTACGCCCGGAACTCGGTGAAGGTCACGATCGACGCGTACGACGGCACCACCCGGTTCTACCGCACCGCGGTCGCCGACCCGATCGCCGACGCGTGGTCGGCGGCGTTCCCGGGCCTGCTCCGCCCGATGTCGGAGCTTCCGGCCTCCCTCGCCTCCCACCTGCGGTACCCGACCGACCTGTTCGAGGCCCAGGCCGCGCTGTTCGGCACCTACCACATGCAGGACCACCAGCTGTTCTACAACCGGGAGGACGCGTGGGAGGTCCCGGTGATCGACGAGCGCCGGATGTCGCCGTACCACACGATCCTGCCGCTGCCCGGCGAGTCCGAGCCCGAGTTCGTGTTGATGTTGCCGTTCGTCCCTTCGGGCAAGCCGAACCTCGCCGCGTGGATGGTCGCCCGCAACGACGGCGAGCACTACGGCAAGCTGCGGGTGTACAAGTTCCCCAAGGACACGATGGTGTACGGCCCGAAGATGGTGGTCGCCCGGATCAACCAGGACGACGCGATCTCGGAGAAGCTGTCGCTGTGGGGCCAGCAGGGGAGCGACGTGCAGTTCGGCACGCTGATGGTGATCCCGATCGAGGGGTCGCTGATCTACGTCCAGCCGCTGTACATCCGGGCCTCGTCGGGCTCGATCCCCGAGCTGAAGCGGGTGATCGTGGCGTACCAGGACCGGATCGCGATGACGCCCACGTTGGTCGAGGGCCTCGAGCGCCTGTTCGCGCCCGCGCCCCCGACGTCGCCCGCGCCGGCCGAGCCCGGGATGGCGATCCCCGACGTGACCAGCGCCGAGCTGATCCGCCAGCTGTCGATGCACTGGACCGCGGCGGAGGGGGCGGCGGCCCGCGGCGACTGGGCCACCTGGGGCACCCACCAGCAGGCGTTGGGCGAGCTGATCTCCGCGCTGGCGGCAGGGCGGCGCTGACTGGTGTAGGCTCCCGCGCCATGACGCTGCTCTGCTGGCTCGCGTGCGCGGGGACCGAACCCGCCGAGGTCGAACCGAAGGCCCACGGCCCGTTGGACGGGGGGTGGTACACGGTCGCGCTGCCGGAGGGCTGGCGCGAACGGCCGCTGCTCGACGACAAGCAGAAGGTGATGTTCGATCGCCAGTTCGCGCCGCCCCAGGGCGCGCCCGAGGTGGTGGTGCTGGTGGCCCGTCCGCGGGTGCTCCCCGGGCGGTTCCAGGACGGCGCGTTGACCCCGGCGCTCGCCGCGGCGGTCGGCGGGCCGGGCGCGGTGTTCGAGCCGGTGACCTGGCTCGGCGGGCCGGCCACGGTCGTGCGGAGCGCGGGGACCCGGCCCGACGGGTCTCGGGCCCAGTTCTCGATGTGGATGGCGGTGCGCGACGGCCACCTCGTCGGGGTCGACTGCGGCGGGGTCGGTGCCGCGGTCGACGCGGCGGCGACGTTCTGCCCGTCGATCGTGGAGTCGTTCGCCCTCACCGGCGACCTGCCCGACCCGCCGCCGCTGCTGCCGGCGGAGGGGGCGACGTGGGAGCGCCACACCGTCGGTCCGCTCACGCTCGAGGTGGCGCGCGGCTGGGAGGGCTTGACCCGCGAGTGGTTCGCCGGGCAGGTCACGGGCGGGTTCCGCGGGCCGGCGGCGCCGTCGGGCCCGATCGAGGTGCCGCTGTTCACCGTGGCGTTCGTGCAGAACCTCCAGTCGTTCGACCAGCTCCTCGCCGGGGTCGAGCAGGGCGCGTTCCGGATGACCTCGCGCGGGGCGATCGAGACCCCGTTCGGTCCCGCGGTCCGCACCGAGCTGTCGAACGGGCTCGACCACCGATCGGTGGTGGACCTGGTGAGCGCCGGCGTGGGCATCGAGCTCACCTGTGAAGTGCCCGAACGGATCGCCGACGTGGCCGCCGGGTACTGCGACCACATGTTCGCGAGCTTGGCCGCCGCAAAACCCTGAAACGACGCCCTCAGGGGTGGGCGACCACGATCAGGGCGCCCGGGATCTCGTTCGCGCGGTACAGGCACCACTCGGTGGCCTGGGCGTCGAGCGCGCCGGTGCTCTCGTCGAGCACCACCACCCGGGCCTCCTGCAGCAACGCCCGCGCGAGGAACACCCGGCTGCGCTCGCCGTGGGACAGCTGCCACCCGGTCTCGCCCACCAGCTGGTGGATCCCGGCCGGCATCCCCTCGAGCAGCGGCCCGAGCCCGAGCTGGCGGCACACCCCGACCGCCGCGTCGAGGTCCTCCGGCTCGGGCGGCCACCGCCGGCCGAGCAGCAGGTTGAACGCCAACGTCCCGGCGAGGACGTGGTTCTCGTGGAACTGCGGCGCCCCGGTCACCTGCTCGCGCCACCCAGCGGCGCCCCAGATCGACCGGTCGAGGCCCCCGAGCAGCACCGTCCCGGACGTCGGGGAACGCAGGCCGAGGATCATCGCCGACAACGTGGACTTCCCACCCCCCGACGCGCCCTGGATCAGCACCCGGTCGCGCGGCATCACCGCGAGCTCCACCCCGGACAACACCGCGCCCGGAGCGCCGGGGTACCGGAACCCGACCCCGCGCAGCTCGAGCACCGGATCGGTCCCGGCGGCCGCCGGCACGCTCGCGACCTCGGGCGCGGCCGGCGCGGGCGGGGTGCGCGCGCGCTCGAGCAGGTCCGACACCTGCGCCCACGCGATCGACGCCGCCGCGAGGTCGGACACGCCCCGCGCGAGCCCGTCGAGCGCGCGACCGACCAGCAGCGCCGCCCCGATCCCGGCGGCGAGCGCGCTCGCGGACGCGGTGCCGGCGACGAACGCGGGGGCGAGCGTGGTCAGCGCGACCGGCAGCCACGCGGCCGGGACCAGCCGCACCGCGAGCTGCCACCGGTCGGTGCGCCGGGAGGTGAACAGGTACTGCTCGAGCGCGGCGTCCTCGGCCCGGTGCCACTCGGCCGGGGCGGCCTGCACCGCGCGGGTCGCGTGCCCGAGCAGGTTCTCGACCAGGTCGCGGGTCAGCCCCTCGCGATCGGCCACCCACGCCCGGCGCGCCCGGTACCACCCGTACCCGAGCGCCGCGGTCGCCCCGACGAACCCGACCGAGGCCGCCGCCTCCGCCCAC
>JBEBJC010000642.1:0-5128 GCA_040080105.1 Myxococcota bacterium | reverse complement strand
CCAGGATCTGGCCGGCGCACTCGGTCGCCGACCGCTTGGCCATCCGGTAGAACCGCGCCTTCTCGGCCGGGACGAACTCGCCAGCGCCCTCGGCGATGTCGAGCGCGATCGAGTTCGCCGCGCGCCGCAGCTGGTCGCGGATGTACCCCCGACCCTCGGGAAGCTCCTCCGCCAGCTCATCGAGTACCGCCACGGCCTCGACCGCGTGACCGAAGACCTCCAGCCGCTGGCAGTCGAACCGCACGCTCCGTGCCATCTCTCCTCCAGCCGCCCACGTACCAGCGTGACAGGCCAGGATCTGTCCGCGTCGCCAGCTGCTCGGGGCACGGGCACGGGCACGGGCACGGGCTGGGGAGGAGCCGTGGGGCGAGGCCGCTGCGCGGCCTACGCCCCACAGGCTCCTGGCGGCTACCCGAGCACGCTCTTCACCCACCCCATCACCATCCCGACCACGCCGTCCTGTGGGGCGGCGCCGTCGGCGGTGTTCGGCAGCACCACCTCGCTCACGCTGTCGTCGGTCTCGAGGTCGGGGCGCCGGCTCTCGATCCCATGGATCCGGTCGGACTCGGCCTGCATCAGCTCGCGGAACCGCGCGCACGCCGGGTCGGACGGGTCGTTGACCTTGGGCGTCCAGTAGCCGGTGATCTCGTTCCACCGGGCCCGATCGTAGCCGTGGCGCGACAGCACCACGTCGACCGCCATCGCCTTGCCCTCGGCGTCCTTGCCGAACGAGTACTCGGCCACCACCCGAGCGTACGCCTCGAGCGTCTCCGGCTCCCGACCCCCGCGGACCGCGGATTGGGCCGCGGTGTACAGCGGCACGAACGCGTGCGCCAACCCGACGTTGGCCGGGTCGCTCATCCGCGCGGCCCAGCCGTCGCGCGCCTGTTCCCACGTCGTCGCGTCGACCCCGTGCTCGCCGGCGATCGTGACCTGGGCCGCCTTGTCCTCGCCCGTCTTCGACATCGCGGCGCACAGCTCCGCGTACTTCTGCAGGCTCACGCCGGCGATGGGCTCCATCGACGCGTCCATCCAACCCCTCCACCCCGATCGTCGCTCGTTCGGAGGATCCGCGCTCGTGAATCGGACGGGCGGTCCGTAAAACGGCGGGTCTGCGCGAGATCGCTCCCCGGGGGATCGAACCGCGGTACAGTCCGGGGCATGGCGCTGGCGGTGTGGTTCGCGACCACCTGGTTCGTCGCGTCCGGATCCCCGGGCGACGAGGCGGGCGTGGGGATGCAGTGGGACGAGCTCGGCCCGGAGGGCGTGCCGACAGGCCGGGTCGTGGCGGCGTCGGACCGGTTCACCCGCGGGTCGCCGGACTGGTCGCGCGCGGTGTTCGAGACCCCGGCGACCGAGCTCGGGTACGTCGCGCGCCACACCGCGGCCGAGCTGCGGGAGCAGGTCGCGGCGGGCGCCCCGCTCGCGAGCGCCGGGATGTTCGCCCGGTTCGGCGTCACGATGGACGACGTGCTGGCGACGCTCGACCTGATCGATCGGACCGCGGCCGAGGACCGCGGGGAGCTACACCAGCGGCTGCTCGACCCCGAGTGGGTCGCCGCTCACTTCGACTGGTACCGGTGGTCGTCCGACACCGAGGCGGCGGCGGCCCGCAAGGTGACCCTCGAGCCCGGCGAGCTGCGCCTCACGAAGTACCTGGTGTACCAGTCCGCGGGGTCGCCCGAGCGCACTGGCCCGTTCGACACGGCCCTGTGGGCGCTCCCCGACGCGGAGGCGGCCGGGGGGCCGCCGACCGACCGGATGGCGTTCACCCGCCAGGACGTGTACGGGGGCGTGTACGAGGCCGGTGGCGCGGCGGAGGGGCGAGCCCGCCCCCTGGTGTGGCTGTCTCGGGTCGACGCGAACCGGGCGCTCCTGCAAGGCTCGGTCGAGGTCCTGCGCGGCGAGCACCGCCAGATGTACAACGTGCACGAGAACAACGGCATCCCGTACGACCCCGCGGTCAAGGACGGGAACCTGCAGCGGCGGTTCTGGTACTTCCGCCCGGTGGTCGGCACGCTCGGGGTGGAGCAGATCCCGCTCCGCCCCCACGCCGCGGTCGCCGGTGACATCTGGAACCTCGGCCTCGGCAAGCTCGTCGCGCTCGAGTGGGATGGCCCGCTCGGGCCGGAGGTGCACCTGGTGGTGCTCGCGGACACCGGCGGGGCGTTCCAGCCGAACCTGTTCCAGCTCGACTGGCTCGCGGGGACGTTCGCGTCACACGAGGCGTTCGCGGCGTGGGAGGCAACGATGCCGTCGCGGGTCCGCGCCGGGATCTTGATCCGGAAGAGAGAGGGATGAGGCGGTTCCTGGTCCTGTTCAGCGTCGGGTTCGCGCTCGGCACGGTCGTCGCCGGCGCGGTGGGCGCCGGGTACATCGGGTGGCGGCTGCACCAGCGGTCGCAGCGGCCGGTGTGGGGGGAGGTGGTCCGCCCGGTCGCGGGCCCCCGCCCGGTCCCCGCGGGTCCGACCGGCCCGCTCGCCGGGACGGTGGTGTACCTGTCGGCCGGCCACGGCATCCTGCTGCACCGCCGGCACCACGACGGCGATCCGATCTCGTGGGGGACCCAGCGCGGCACCACCAACGGGATGATCGAGGACTACTGGACCGCGAACTTCGTGGCGGACTGGCTCGCGCCCGCGATCGAAGCGGCCGGCGGCACGGTGATCGCGCTGCGAGAGCGCGACAAAAACCCCGAGGCGTACGTGCTGGACGACACGGACCCCGGGTTCTCGTCGTTCGGGCTGACCGAGGTGGTGGCCGACCCGCTCGCGGTCGGCGGGCACGCGCTGCGCCTCGCCCCGGGCGGCTCGGCCGCGTGGCGGTTCGTCGTCCCCAAGGACGGGCACTTCTACCTGTACGGTCAGTGGTCGGCGGCCGAGGACCAAGACACCCAGGCGATCCTCACGGTCCAGGCGGGTGAGGAGGTCACCGAGCTCGTGGTCGACCAGACCGACCACGGGGGCCACTGGTGGCCGTTGGGGGACCGGTGCCTGCGCGAGGGCACCACCGTGGTCGTGACCCTCACCGGGTCGGGCACCGAGCCGCTGTCGGCCGACGCGATCCGGATCGGCGGTGGCACGTACCGCATCTTGTTGCCCTGGAACAACGTGGTGAAGGAGAAGCCGGTGTGGGAGGTCGCGTTCCCACATCAGCTCGAGCGGCTCGGCGCGCCCGAGTGGATCGAGACGTTCGAGTGCGGCAACCCGGTGTCGGACATGCGCCTGCGGCCCCACTGGGCGAGCTGGGCGGCGCCGGTGGGGGAGGACGCGCTGTACCTGTCGATCCACACCAACGCGGTGCCGCGCGGCCGCGCCAAGGGCCTGACCTCGTTCTACGGGTTCGAGTCGAGCCCGCCGACCGAGGCCCATCCGGAGAGTGTCCGGCTCGCCCACACGCTCGACCGCGCCGTGTGGACCGCGGTCCACGCGCACGACAAGGGCTACGAGGACCGCGGCACCAAGCCCGGCGACTACTCCGAGATCTCGCCGGTGCACAACATGTTGCCGTCGGCGCTGCTGGAGATGGGGTTCCACACCGACGCCGACGACGCGCGGCGGATGAACACCCCCCAGTTCAAGCGCGACGCCGCCCAGGGGATCGTCGACGGGCTGGTCGAGTGGCGCGCGGGCCGCACCCCTGGCGCCGGGCCGATCCGCACCGAGGCCTCGCGCCAGCGCGGGGCCCCGTGGGATGTGTGGGAGTAGCGGTCAGCGGCTCCACCGCTCGCGGCGGCGGTGGGCGATCGGCGACGCGGCCGGGTCCGGCTCGAGTGTCCACCCGCGCGGCCTGGCGTCGAGCGTCACGGTGAGCTCGTGCATCCGCCCGCCGCGGGCGACCGTCAGCGGCCCGGTGTACCCCACGCCGAGCTGCTCGATCGCCGCGGTGAGCCCGTCGGACGACAGGCGGAACCCGCCGAGCGCGACGAGCTCGTCGCCGACCGCGAGCCCCGCGCGCGCGGCGGGGGTGTCGTCCCGCACCGCGACGACCCCGAGCCGGCCGTCCACCTCACACCCGAGCGACGCGACCGGCGGGCCGGGCTCGGCCCACCTGAGGCCGAACCAGTTCAGCGCGCCGCCGTAGTCGAGCTCGTCGGTCGAGTCCACCGCGCGGGCGAAGAACGGGCCGAGGTCGCGACCGGCGACCTCCGACGCGAGCGCCCGCAGCTCGGGCTCCTCGTACCCGCGGTCGCCGAACTGCTCCAGCGCGAGCCGCAGCCAGTCGTGGATCGTCTGCCGGTCGGCGGTGGCGCGCCGGATCTCCGCGTCGAGCAGGAACGCCACAACCTCGCCCTTTCGGTAATAGCTGGTGTCACGGTTCGGCGTGTCCGCGTCGGGCTTGTACTCGCCGATCCACGCGTCGGTGCTCGCGGCGGCGAGGCTCTCGACCCGCCGCCCGGGCGCGGACTGTACGCCGGTCACCGCGCGCGACAACGCGGCGAGCAGCTCCGCCTCGTCGCCGGCGCCGCTGCGCGCGACCGCGAGGTCCCCGAGGTAGCTCGTGACCCCCTCGACCACCCACAGCGACGGGGTGTACACCTCGCGCCGGTAGTCGAACGGCCCCAACCCCGCGGGGCGCAGGCGCTTGCCGTTCCACCCGTGCGCGATCTCGTGTGCGGCCAACGCCGCGAACCTCCGATGCTCCGCGTCGTCGGCCCACCGCGGCGCGGTGAGCAGCGCGCCGTTCGCGTGCTCGAGCCCGCCGCCGCCTCGGTCACCGACCCACACCAACAGGTCGTACCGCGGCCACGGGACCCCGCCCCACTCCCTAGCCACTGCCTCGGCCACCCGCGCCGCGTCGGCGGCGGCGCGCGCGGGGTCGAACGTGGCGGGCTCCCCCAGCACCACCGTGTCGAACGGCGCGCCGCCCACCTGTCCGGCCACCACCTGCGGGTCTCCGACCAGCCACGGGCTGTCGAACAACGTGTCGAGATCGGCGGCGTGGAACGTGTCGCCGTCGCCCGGCAGGGGGGTGATCGCCCGGGGCCACTCGGGCGGGCGCTCCACCACCACCGTGTACGGGCCGTCGTTCGCCACCACGAACACCGCGGCGCCGTTCAACACGGCCCACTCCGACCCCACCGCCGCCTCGCGCACCGAGCCCGGCCACCCCCACACCCGGTACGAGG
>JBEBJC010000641.1:0-5142 GCA_040080105.1 Myxococcota bacterium | reverse complement strand
GTCGGGGAGGGGACTGTGCTCCAGTGGGGGGGCGCTCACGGAGTGGTTTCGCCTCGCGCCATCGTCTCGGGGCAGTCGGGTCGGGCGTTGAACACGTACCAGCCGAGCTCGTCGGCCCAGTACTCCCCCTCCCACGGCCACACGCGGAACCCGCGCTTGTCCCGGCTCATCTTGCGCAGGTCGCCCACGTGCTGACCGTAGTCGAGCTTGCCCGTCGCAGCGGCGCGCTCGTACATCTGGGCCTCGAGGTTCAACAGGTCGAGCCGCGTGATCTCGATCCCCTCCAACATCGACCCGAGCTGCTCCCGCGCCGACTGCACCCGCCGCAGCACCCGGTTCCCCTCGGCCTCGATCCGCCGGTCGCGCTGGGTGGTGATCAGCTCGGCTGCGAGCTCACCGGATCGGCCGCCCGCCGCCTTGGCCTTCGCGAGCTCCTCGTCGGCCGCGGCCACCGCGGCGATCGCGTCGGTCAGGCGGTCTTCGTGGCGGAACGGGCGCAGCACGTACAACGGCAGCTTCGTCGGCTGGTCCTGCCGGAACGCGACCACGTCGGCCCACGCCTGCGCGGGCGACATCGACAGCGCGCCGAGCTCCTGCTGCATCGGCTCGTACTTCGCCTTGAACGCGTCCATCTGCTTCGTCGCGTCCGGGAACTTGCACATCAGGAACAGCGAGTACGCGCGGAGCAGGTCGGGCTCGGGCAGGAAGAAGTCGGTGAAGAACGGCGAGTCGTGGGTGAACAACATCGCGAGCGCGCCGTTCACGTCTTCGCCGCGGAAGTGGGCCCACGCGCGCTCGAACTGCGAGTCGAGCCAGAAGTCCGAGCTCCGGTCGACCTTCGCGTACCAGTTGATCGCCTCGCCGTAGTTCCCGGCCGAGTAGTACACCCGCGCCACGTTCAGCGCCGCCGCGCTCTGCCACTCGGGCTCGCGCTTCGCGAGCACGCCGGCCGCGGACGCGGTCAGCATCGGGGCGATGGCCTCGGTGTACTGGCCTTGCTGCGACAGCGCCACGCCGCGCAGGAGCTCGACCTCCTCGAACTTGGGGAGGTCCTTGTCGGCCATCATCAGGATCGCGATCGCCGCCTGGTACCCGCCCGCGTCGATCTGGGCCCGCGCGGCCACGATCGCCAGCTGGTTGCGCAGCGACGGGTCGACCTGGAACCCCACCGACCGCGACAGCGCGTCGCCCACGAGCCCGGGCTCGCCGGTCTGGTCGACCAGCGCGAGTCCCTTGCCGACCCCTGCGCCCGCGTGGGCCGGGTCGAGCGACATCCCTCGGCCGATCGCCCCGATCGCCGCCAGCGGCAGACCCTGGTCGGCGAACCCTTCGCCCAGGTGGACCCACGCCTCCCCGGCCACGTGGGCCTTCGACGGGTCGTCGATCAGCGCGATCAGCGCGTCGTTGCCCGCCTGGCGGTTGCCGGAGGCGAGCGCCGTGGCCCAGGGGGTGAACTCGGCTGCCCGTGCGGCGTCGGTCGGTCCGGCGGGCGCGGGCGGCGGCGCGGGCGCGGGGTCGTCCTTCGGCTTGGCGAACGCGGCGGACACGAGCACCGCGAGCAGCAGCGGGCTCATCGGCGCTCCTTGACACCCGACAAGAACACCATCCCGACCGTCACGTCGGCGTTCTGCTTGAACTCCCAGCTCTGTGTGAGCGCGCGCTGCTCGATCAGCAGGTCGTCGCGCAGCTCCACCTTCACCGCGGTGTTCTTCCCGGTGAAGAACCGGCCGCCGATCCCGGGCGACAGCGTGGGGCCGAAGCCCATCCCGCCCTGCGGGATCACCGACGACTCGACCGTGAGGCCGGCGCGGCCCGCGAGGTACACGTCGAAGTGCAGGATCCGAGCCCCGTTCCAGTTGAGCTTCGCGTAGATCGGCGACCACTCGACCCCGACCAGCGCCGAACCCAGGTACCGGTACGCGTACGGCGCGACCCCGAACGCGGGGGACTCGAGCTGGCGGTACACGCCGGACTTGAACCCCCACCCGCCGCCGGCGAGCACCGACAGCGCCACCTTCTCCGACAGGTGGTTCACGAACGACACCTGGGCGTTCGGGGTGGTGAGGTACGCGTCGAACGGCATCACCCCGAGGTGTACGCCGACCTCGGTGCGCCCGTCCTTCGGGTACAACATCTTCTGCACGACGGTGATGTCTTCGTCGCGGATCACCCCGATGTCGACCGTCTCCTGCGCGGACGCCGCGGGAGCGGCCCCGAGCAACGCGATCCCGAGCCCTACGGCCCGCACGACGGACGAACAGCACACGACAACCCGGTCCAGGACCGACAGATCAAGCAGCGACATGGCACTCTCGGAGGTGTGGCGTCAGAACGGCAGCTCGCGCGGCATCCCGTCGACCGGCTGGTAGTAGACCTCGACGTTCGCGTTGTAGTCGGGGATCGCGGCGCCGTGGAACACGACGGAGTTGTCCGAGCCGCGGTAGGTCCACCCGTCGGAGAACTCGTCGAACCCGAACTGGTCTTGGCCGGTGACCTCGGCCTCGATCACCTGGCGACCGTCGACCAGCACGATCACCGTGCCCGGCACCGGCACCGACTGGAGCTGGAACGAGGTGAGCAGGTTCACCAACAGGTCGGACAGCTGAGACAGCGCCTCGTCGAAGTCGCGCGGGTCGCAGTTGTCGTCCCAGATGTCGATGACTTCGCCGTCGGTGATGTGGGTGAAGTAGTGGTACCGGGTCACGCCCCAGTCCGACGCGGTGCCCGGGCACCGCACGTGGCCGTTGCTCTCGAGGGTGTTGCCGATCAACACCCAGGTCATCCGGGTCCCGAACTGGGTGAACAGGTTCGGGTAGTGCAGCGGGATCGAGTCCGAGTCGGTCTCGCGGCGCGAGCTGTCGCCCTCGTCCGACACGATCACCGGGATGAACTGGGAGTTCTCTCGGATCAGCCCCTCGTTGGTGCCCACGTCGGCCGGGTTCTTCAGCAGGGACGGGTACTCGTTCGGGTCGTCGCCCGGGACCTCCTGCAGGATGTCGGCGAAGCACTCGACCGGCGGGTTCGGCACCGCCCGGCACATCGCGGTGTACACCGCCTCGAGGCCCTCTTCCTGGGCCGAGCCGCAGTTGCCCTCCCACGCGCTGCCGCCGCACGCGCAGGTCATGAACTCCTCGGACAGGAACGTGATCGGGTCGCCGCACGCGTAGCCGGGGTCGGTCGGCAGCACGTTGCTGTCGTTGAAGCAGGTCGCCTCACACGCGAGCTGGCTGATGAACTGGTTCGGCACGTCCACGTCGCCGCGGCGGACGCTCGGGCCGAGCAGCTCGCCCTGGTCGGTCTCCACGTCGGTGGTGGTGATCCCGAACTGGTAGTCGAGGAACGCCGAGCGGTTCTCGACGTACTGCACGAAGTTGCCGACCGCGTCGGGCAGGCCGTTGTACGACAGCTCGGTCTCGGTCGCGTCGATCCCGGTGATGAACGTGGTGAAGTTCTCGGCCAGGGACTTGGACTGCGGCAGCATCGAGTCCGAGTTGTCGATCACGAACAGCACGTCGGCGCGGTTCGAGAACGACAGCTGCTGGTACCCGGTGACCCGGAACAGGTCGTAGCGGTTGCACCCGGTGAGGACCAGCGCGAGCGGCACAAGTCGCATCGTGTCTCCCGAAGGGACACACTCTAACGCAGCGTTCGGCTCGGACGCTCCCGGGCCGTTGTCAGTTGAGGGTCAGGACTGCACGAGCCCATGGATCAGGTTGAACGCGTGCGTCACCTGATGATGGGGTCGGATCCCGCGCTTTTGGTGGAAACCGAGCAGCCCGTTCCACACCTCGGTGATGTTCGACCGCAAGATGTCGTAGTCCCGCATCTCCACCAGGGTGCGGAGCTGGTCGACCGCAGGCGGGAGCTCCATCCCGTCGTAGCAGGAGGTGATCCGGTCGAGCGCCTCGGTCAGGCGCAGGTGCAGGTCGTCCTTCGGCGCCTTCCGCCCCCGCTCCGCCTGCTCGACCAGCGGCTCGAGGTCGTCGAGCGACAGCGACAGTGGATCGTCCACGTCCTCGTCGTCCTTCTTGCCCTTCGGGGGCTTCGCCATCGGCGCGATGGGCTCGATCGCGCTCGCCGGCAGGGGCGGGGCGTCGGCCGACTCGGGCGGCCGCGCGCCGAGTGGGTCGAGGCCGCGCTGGGTCAGGAACTCGATCGAGTTCCCGAACATGTCCTCGTAGTCGATGAGGGAGAACCCGCCTTTGATCTTGGTGGCTCCCCGGTCGTTCGAGCTCTCGATCACCGTGACCCGCCCGGTGGCCTTGGGGTCGATCTGCACGTCGTGCGCGATGATCACGTCGGCCGCTACGGTGGCGGGCCCCAGGGTGATCCGCTCCGACGCCGAGATCGACTTGCACCGGATGTTCTGCCGGCCGAGGATCACCTCGCGCCCGCGCAGCATCCCTCCGCCCTCCACGTCGCCCAGCACGCGCAGCACGCCCCCCGCCACGAGGTCGCCCGACACCTTCGGCAGCCGGACCGTGAGATCACCGCCGGCCCGGATCGCCGAGATGCGGCGCCCCAAGTCGATCTGCACGTCCATGTCGCCGTCGTACTCGATCGTGATCGACTCCGGCGTGATGTCGAGCTTCAGACCTTCGGGGAGGATGAAGGTCGGGCGCTTGCCCATCGATACTCCTGCTGTGCGCGGCGATCGTGCGAACCTGGCCCGGCGGGCCGTCGAGCCGGATGGTAGTCGGCGGGTCCGGCGGCGTCAACGGCGACGCGAACGCGGAGGGGCGCCGGCACGCGATCAGCCGCCGAGCCTCGCCAGTCCGGCGCGGGCCGGCTCATGGTTCGGGTTGGTCTCCAACGCCCGCTGGTAGGCCCTGCGGGCGGCCGCGCGGTCACCCGCCCGCTCCTCCGCCTGCCCGAGCGCGGTCCAGGCGTGGAAGTGGGTGGGCATCAGGCGGGTCGCGACGGTGAGCGCCGCCCGGGCCGACTCCGCGTCGCCGAGCTGCAGCCACACGTCGCCGAGCGCGGTCCACCCGAACGGGTTGCAGGTGTTGATCGACAACGCCGCCCGGTACCTCGCCACCGCCTCGTCGAGGTCGCCGGCGACCACCGCGGCGTTGCCGGCGTCGACTTGGTCGTTCGACGGCTGACGCAGCGACGGGTTCGGCACACACGGGTCGGGCGCTG
>JBEBJC010000640.1:0-5144 GCA_040080105.1 Myxococcota bacterium | reverse complement strand
TGTGTATAAGAGACAGGCGCCACACCGCGCGCTTCTCCGCGGTGTACACGCCGAGCGCAGCCAGGATCTCGGCTGCGAACGCGACGCTGCCGGTACCCGACGCGGTGATCAGCGGCCCGTCGGTGGTGGCGAGCGCGCTCGCGTCGTACCTGGCGGCCCCCGGGTAGCCCGGGGCGACCGCGGCGAGCCAGTGTGGGTCGTTGCTGGTGTGGCGCCGCGCCGCGAACACCCCGGCCCGCGCCAGCGGCGCGGTCGCCCCACACAGCGCCGCCACCGGCCCGCCCGAGGCCAGCCGCGCAGCGACCGCCGCCGCCAGCCGTTTACCCGCGACGGGGTCGGTCAGCCAGCGCTCCCCGCCGGGGATCACCCACAGCGCCCCGTCTACCGGGGACAGGCCGTCCCACCCGCGGTCCGGCGTCACCGACAGGCCCCCCATCGAGACCACGAGCCCCGGCCCGTCGAACCCGACCACCCCTACCGCCCTGCCCGCGCTGCGCAGCTCGGCCATCACCAACGCCGGCTCCCAGTCCGCGTACCCGTCGAACACCACCACCCACACCCTGTCGGACATCGTCGACCTCCGAACAACGAACTACGTTCGGGCGCTGTCAGCCCCCTGTCAGGGATCTCGATGCGTCGCCTCGCACGCCTGCACGCGATCGTGGAGCACCTCCGGTCCCGCCGGGCGCCGGTCACCGTCGCCGACCTCGCCCAACGGTTCGGGGTGACCGCGCGCACGATGTTCCGCGACCTGGCGGACCTGCGCGACAACGAGGTGCCGATCGAGTCGTCCGCGGGCCCGGGCGGGGGCGTGCGCCTCGGGCGGGCGTACACGTTGCCCCCGCTCGGGCTCGCGATCGACGAGGTGGTGTCGCTGTGGATCGCGGCTCAGCTCGCGCAGGAGCTCGGCCAGGCACCGCTGCTCGCGGCGCTCGACAAGGTCCTCGGCGGCCTGTCTCCGGAGACGCGCGCCCCGTTCGACCAGGTGGTGCGCCGGATCGTGGTCGGACCGCCCGCGCCCGTGTCGATGGGGGGCGCCCGCCCCGACCCGGCGGTGTACCGGACCTGCGAGCGGGCGCTGCTCGACGCTGCGACCCTCGCGCTCACCTACGTCGACGCGGAGGGCGAGCTCACCGAGCGGGTGGTCGAGCCCCACGGGCTGCTGGTGCTCGACCCGGTGTGGTACCTGCTCGCGGTGGACCACCTGCGGGCGGCGCCGCGGACGTTCCGGTTGGACCGGGTGCGGACCGCGGTCGCGGGGCCACCCGGGGCGTTCGACCCCGTGGACCCCCGCACACTGTTCCCGAGGGCGTAGCCGGGCCCGCTCGGTCAGCGGAGGTGTTCGAGCAGCAGGCGGGTCACGGCCTCGGGCTGCTCGAGTGAGGCGCTGTGGCCCGCCCGCGGAATCTCGACGAACCGCGCCCCTGCGATGCCGCGCACCAGCTTGTTCGCGCGGTCGAGCGCGATCGCGCGGTCGTCGGCGCCGCGGAGCACCACGGTCGGGGCGCGGATCGCCCCCAGCAGCTCTTCACAGCCCTCGCGCTCGAGCACACCGTTCACCGCCTTGTAGATCGTGCGGCGGTTCGCCCTGAGTTGGCGCTCGATCTCGGCCATCCGCTCGGCGGCCGACGGATCGGACGCGAGCGCCGACGAGGTCATGATCGGCATCACCCGCGCGGCGAGCCAGCCCGTGACCCCGAACAGCCGCGCGGCGAGGTTCAGCCGGCGGTACTTCGACACGTTCTCCGGCGGCTCGGGGTCGGGCGCGGTCGCGATCAGCACCAGCGAGCGCACCAGCTCCGGACGCCGGGCCGCGATCCGGAGCCCGACGAACCCGCCCATCGACAGGCCGACGAAGTCGACCGGCGCGCCCAGGCGCTCGATCACCGCGATCGCGTCGTCGGTGCACGCCTCGATCGTGGCGACCCGCCCCGCCGGTACGTCGCTTTCGCCCTGGCCCCGGTGGTCCCACGCGACCACCCGGAACCGGTCCCGGAGCGCCGCGATCTGGGGGCCGAACATCCGGTGCGAGAACAGCAGCCCGTGGGAGAAGCACACGATCCGCTCGATCGGGCCCCGCTCGATCGGACCTGTATCGACCCCGGCGAGCGACAGCCCGGCCCCGGTGAACCTCACGACCGGCGGCGCCTGCCGACCAACGCGAGGGCCGCGAACCCGAGCCATCCGGCGGCGGGCGACCCCGCGCCGTCACACGCACAGCTCACCGGCGCCTTGACCCCGGTGTCGTCCTCCGCCGGCGGGTCCTCGTCCTCACCCGGCGTGGTGCCGGTGTCGGGCTCCGGGTCGGTGCCTGGGTCGGTCGGGCCGGTGCCGGAGTCGACCGTCGGGTCGGTGCCGCTGTCGACCGGCTCGGGCGGCTCGACCGCGATCACCTCGAGCGACCAGTCGAACTCGAACTGCTCGGTGTCCCACTGGTCGGTCGACTCGGTCCACACCCCCACCGCGAGCCAGATCTCGTCCTCGTCGCCCACGTCGAGCACGTCGAGCGTGCCGACCTCGTCCACGAACGGGACCTCGAGGTACTCGTACACTCCGCCGGTGTTGCGCACGATCCGCGCGCCGTAGGTCGCGGGCGAGCCCTCGTCGCCGAGGGAGTCGCCGGTGATCCGCACCTCGAGCGTGCCCGCGGACGGGTTGTCGAGCAGCAGGTTCGCCGCGCCGTACCGGTACGGGGCGATCGCCCCGTCGACCCGGCCGCTGCCCCCGTCGCCGGTCACCGTGTCGGTGATCCGGTGGGACGGCCAGAACGCCTCGTAGTACTCGGTGTTGTACAGGTAGTTCGCGCCCTGGTCGTAGTCGAACACCGTGTTGCGGCCGAGGTGATCGAGCCACAGCTCGTCCAGGTCGGCGCCCGCGTCGCCGAGGTTCGCCCGGAGCACCTCGAGCGGGTCGATCTCGGCGCCGGGCACGATCCACGAGTCGCGCACGGCCTCGAACCCGTACTGGTTCGACAGGTCGAGCGGGAACAGGAACGCGCCGTACTGGTAGTACTCCTCGAGGATCCCGCTGTCGGGGTAGTCGAAGAAGTTCACCGGAAGCTCCGGCAACATCGCGTACGAGAACACGAACGGCCCGCTGAACGGGTTGGTGGGGTGGGTCTCGATCGCCGCCCATTCGGCGGTGGCCTCCCAGTACCAGGCCGAGACGCCCTCGTAGGTGTAGCGGTTCGTGGAGCCCTGGATCGCGTGGTAGAACTCGTGCGACGAGACCGAGTCGACGTAGTCGGGATCGAAGAACACGTCCTTCGAGATCACGATCATCGGGTACCCGTAGGAGTCGGTCCAGTACCACCCGGCGGCGCCGTACGCGCTCGGCGCCCCGTTGCCCGAGTCGCCGATGTACACGTTGAACAAGTACGCGTCGGTGGTGGCGGGGGCTGGGTGGCCCATCACGTCGATCTGCTGTTCCCACGCCACCTCGAACCCGTCGAGCAGCTGCTCGCGCTCGAGGTCGGTGATCCCGCCGTCGGAGTTGCCCCAGTGCAGCACGTAGTGGGCGCTGGTGAGCTCGTTCGGCAGCCCGTAGATGTCACGCACCTGCAGCCCGGCGAACGCCTTGGGGACGTTCTGTACCAGCGGCGTGGCCGACGGCATCAGCTGCATCGTGTGGCACGGGTGGTCGGGCAGGGCGAACGCGGTGGCGGTGAGGACGGACCACATCGGGCGGACTCCGGGCTAGGTTCGGAAACGTACCGTGCCGGTCCGTCGGACGCTGTTCACCTTGTGCTCAGGATCGGCTCGAGCCGCGCCGCCAGCGGGCCCCAACCACGGCACATCGAGCGGACGGCCGCCGGGTGCCACGGCAGCGTGGCGATCAGCGCGCGCGCACCGTCGGGGTCGGTGCCGGCGCGAGCGGCGGCGACGAGGATCGCGCCGAACCACCGCGCGTCGCCGCTCCGGCCGGACAGCAGCGCCTCGGTCTTCGCCAACACCCGGTCGTCGCGGCCCTGGTACAGCTCGGCCAGCGCGGTGAGCGTCACGCCGAGCGGTGCCAGGTCGGGGTCGTCGCGCACCGACGCCGCGACCGCCAGCGTCACCTCCCACCCGTCGTGCTCGACGCCGAACAGTGCCCGCAGCAGATCGACCCGCCAGGCGAGCGGGTTCCGGATCCGATCGAGCGCGGCGAGCGCGGCGGGGGCGTCACCGACGCGGAACCGGCCGCGGGCGACGAGGTACCGAACCTGGTCGCCCCGGCCGACCCACGAGGCCGGTCCCTCGAGCCGCTCGAGCCACTCGAGGTGCGCGATCGGTCGGAGCGCCTCGAGGTCGAGCCGCGCCTCCTGCAGCACCAGCGCGAGGCCGGCCTGCAGCTGGCGCGCGCCGATCATCGCCAGCGCCACGGTGAGCGCGGCGAACTTGAACGCGGGCGGGAGCGCGGCGCGGGTCGACACGTACCACACGAGCAGCGCCACCGGAGGGCCGGTGCCGAGCAGCCACTCCGACACGTCGGCGCGCATCCACGCCCGCAGGTCGCGGTCGGACCGCGGGGTGCCGTCGGTCCCGAGCCACGGGTCGGGCGGCGACGGCTGGAACAACACCCGCCCCTGGACCCAGGTCGCGGGGAGCCACGCCGCCACCGCCACCGCCACTGCCAGCCCGAGCTGCCGCGGGTCGCGCAGGTCGAGCAGCAGCCAGCCGGTCATCGGCACCACCAGCAGCGCCACCACCAGCCGCAACCCTCGACGCGCGAGGAACGCCGCGTTGCGCCGAACCTTCCCGAGGTCCACCGGGGCCGCGGTCCGCGGGCGGGCGAACGGATCGGTCAGCCCGGGATCTGCGGCCACGTCCCCCCCTGGTCGAACGTGGTGAGCCGGCGGCCGAGCTCGGGCAGGTCGATCCCGCGGCTCGCGCCGCCCGCCGCTGCCCGCGCCAGCAGGCCCTCGGCGCGGGACAACAACTTCGCCGCCGCGCCTCGTAGCCCAGGGTCGGCCGAGGACTGGAACCGCTTCAGGGTGAACGCAGCGGCGCAGATCAGTCCCTGGAGCAGATCCGCCTGTGGGGTACCCCGAGGGAGCGAGCGCCACTACGCCTCCCACACCTCGTGCGCCTCCCACGGGTGGCGGTGGTCGAACAGGTCACACCCCCACGCGAAGTCCGGCAGCGGCGTCCAGCCCTGCTCCGTCG
>JBEBJC010000639.1:0-5150 GCA_040080105.1 Myxococcota bacterium | reverse complement strand
GCCCACCACCACGGCGACCGCGGCTGGCGCAAGCCACGCGCGCGCGCGCCCGGCTCCCACCGCGACCGCCCCGAGCGCGAGCATCGGCACCCCGAACGCGGCGGCGCCGCGGGTCAGCCCGTCGTGCACCGGAGCGACCGACTCGGACACCAGGAACCTGAGCGAGCCGAACGTGGCGGCGAGGGCCACCGCCGCGAAGCCCACACCCCACACGTCGCCTACCGGGGTCCGCCGCGCGGTGGACGCGGCCGCCGCCCACGCGACGGCGGCCAGGACCATGTCGGTGGCGCCTGCCGCGAGTGACATGGCGCCAGCGTACCCCGCCGAGGTAGGGGGCGCACATGGACACGTTCGACACGTTTCAGGCCCGCGCGTGGGCCGACCACGGGGCGGACCCGGCCGCGGTGGCCGAGCGGCTCGGGGAAGGCCTGGCGCTCGCCGCGACCGACGCCGACCTCGCTTCCCTCGCCCACCTCGGACAACACGTGTGGGGGGAGCACCTCGCGCGGTGGGACCGAGGCCTGTCGTTCCTGGCGTCGATCTCGACCCACGCAGCGGCAGGTGATGCGGCCCGCGGCGCGGTCCGCCGGGCCGAGGCGACCCTGTCGCTCGCCGCGTCGCGGGCCGACCTCCGTCCCACGTTGTCCCCGTCCGACGCGGTGCGGGTGTCCGCGGTGGCCGCGGCGGCGGTGGCGCCGCGCGAACCGGCGCGCGCCACGGAGCTGCTGCAAGAGGCGGTCGCCGGCGCCGCGCAGCTCGCCGACGCCGATCCGGCGGTGCGGACGGTCGCGGCGAACGCGAACAACCTCGCCGCCGCGTTGGAGGAGCAGCCGTCCCGTGACGACGCCGGCCGCGCCTTGATGATCGCGGCGGCGATCGCCGCGCGAACGACGTGGGAGCGCGCGGGGACGTGGCTCGAGGTGGCTCGGGCCGAGATGCGCCTCGCGAAGACCTGGCTCGCGGCCGGAGAGCCCGCCACCGCCCGGGTCCACGCAGACGCCGCGCTCGCGAGCGTCGAGGCCCACGGAGCGGGGCCGGCGGACCGCCTGTTCGCAGCCGAGGGGGTCGCGCTCGCCGCTGCGGCGGCTGGGGACCACGAGGCGCGGGCGCGGGCGGTCGGCCTGGCGGAGGCCGCGTTCGCCGCGCTGCCGGAGGACGACCGGGCGTGGTGCGCGCCGACCCTCGCCGCCCTGCCGCGAGGGTCGTAGGGTCGACACCCGCGCCAGCCCGGGCCGGTCGAGGTACGGTGGCGCCGGAGGTCCCGTGTTCCTGACCTGGATCGCGTGCTCGGGCGAGGGCGAGCCGGGCCCGCCCCCCACCGGAACGGTGAGCGCCACCGGTCACACCGGCGCCGAGCCGACCCTACCGCCGCTCCCCGACCAGGTGGCGTGCGCGACCGGGGCGAACCCGATGGTGGTGGCGTGCAGCGTGAGCTCGTCGGTCGAGGGTCCGGCCACGCTGACCCTGTCTGCGCCCGCAGCGCCGACCCGGACGTTCGAGGACCCCGCCGCCACCTCGGAGCGCACCCTGTACGGGTACGGGCTGTGGGCGGACACGACCTACGATTGGGCGGTCACCACCGCCGCCGGCACCACCCGTGGCTCGGTGACCACCGGGCCCCTCCCGCTCGAGCTCGCGGGGCTCGAGGTCGGCGTGTCCGGGACGCTGTTCGGCGCCGACGCGGTGCTGGTGTACGTCGACTGTGGCTGGTTCGTGATGATCGACGGTGAGGGCCGGGTGATCTGGGGCGCGCCGACCACCACCTACAACACGTTCTCCGACGCCATGAGGTGGGCGCCGGGCGAGCGCTCGGTGATCGCGGTGCGCGACGCCACCATGAGCCCGGACTCGAGCCTGGTGGTCGAGACCCACGTGTCGGGCGCCGAGCTGCTGCGGCTGTTCCCGCAGCAGTTCACCAACGAGCTGACCCACGACGTGGACCGGTGGAACGGGTACACCTACCTGCTCGGCGAGCAAGCGGGCATCGGCGGGTTCGAGGTGTTCGACGGCACCACCCGGCTCGGCGCGTGGTCGCTGCTCGACACGTTCGCCGGGGTCGAGGCGCTGGAGACCGCCCACGTCAACGGCCTGACGGTCAGTGAGGCCGGCGAGGTGGTGATCTCGGTGTTCGGGTTCGACAGCGTGGTCGCGGTCGACGGAGACCCCGCCTCCCCCACGTTCCTGCAGCACCGCTGGACCGCCGCGGGCGCGCCCGGAGGCGGCCGCGACCTGCCGTACCCCGACTACGTGGTGCAGGGCACCGCGTTCGAGCAGCAACACAACGCGAGCCGCCACGGCGACGACCTGTGGGTGTTCGACAACCGCAGCCAAGGGGCGGCCCGCGCGCTGCGGATGGCGATGGACCCCACCTCCGGCACGTTGACCGAGACGGGATCGTGGTCCACCGGGCGGACCTGCTACAACCAGGGCGGAGCGTTGCCGATCGAGGGCGGAGCGCTGGTGACCTGCGCGAACACGGCCGAGGTGTTCGCGTTCCGCGAAGGCGCCACCGAGGCCGACTGGACGATGCACGCGAGCTGCGACGGCCCGGTCGCGTTCGCAGTGTCGACCCGGGCGTACCCGGTCACGGTGCGGTAGCAGCCCCGCAGATCGGGATCGACAGCGGCGCGGGCTCCGACCACTCGCTCCACGCGAGCGTCGCGTCGCGGTACCGCACCCGCCAGCAGACGGTCGCGCCCGGACCGAGCTCGGGGAACAGGTCCTCGGTCAGCGAGTCGCCCGGGCCGGGGGTCGGGCCGAACGTGTCCGGCTCCTGGCGCCAGTGGTCGACCGTCGGCTCGGCGAACCCGTCACAGGTCGCCGCCACCTGCCACTGCGCCCCCTGCTGCGCGTCGCCGTCGGGGTCGACGAACGGGGACCCCTCCAGCGTCGGCGGCCCGTCACACGCGGACGAGACCCCAGCGGCGGTCGGTCGGCCCGGCGCGCCCGGGTACCGCAGCACCACCAGGTCGTCGGTCACCGCGTTGTCGGCCGGCGCGTCGTCGTTGCCGCGGTCGACCCGGCGCAGGCGGAGCAGCGGGTTGTCCCCGGCGACGACCTCCAGCGCGACGAACCCCCAGGTGTCCTGGCTGGTCACGAACTCGGCCTGGTCGACCGCGCCGGGACCCCACCGATCGAGCGCGCCGCCAGCGCTGGAGACGTTGACCCACAGGTGCTGGTGGTCGCGCGACTGCCCGCGCGAGTACGCGTGGGTGTGGCCGTAGAAGTGGATCGATGGCTTGCCGCACTCGCTCGAGAACGCCTCGAGCCGCGCCACCACCTGCCCCGACCAGTCCGACTCCCCGGCCGGCCACAGCTCGGACCGGTACGGGTGGTGCAGCTGCGCCAGCACGAAGTCGATCACCGGGTCGGCGCAGGTCTCGGCCAGCACCTGATCGAGCCACAGGAGCTGCTCGTCGGAGTCGAACGGGGGGTTCGAGTCGAGGGACACCACCCGGAGGTTCGACCGGTCGACCGTGTACCAGCGCTCGCCGGCCTCCTCGGGCAGGTGGAAGTACCGGAAGTACAGCGGGGTGTTCGCCTCGTGGTTGCCGAGGACCGGGTACAGCGGGACCGACGCCAGCAGCGGCGCCGCGGGGGCGAAGAACGCGTCGGTCCAGTCGGAGGGGACCCAGCCGTTGTCGACCAGGTCGCCCGCGAGCAGCACCAGGTCGATCGCCCGCGCCGTCTCGGTGCCCCACGTGGTCGAGGTCCACGGGAGCACCCCGTCCTGCACCACCTCGCGGAACTTGTCGGGGTGCGCCGGGTCGAGTTGGCTGTCCCCCATCGCGACCAAGTGTACGCCGGCCTCCGGGTCGTCACTCGCGGCGCGGAACGTCGCCTCGGCGCTCACGGTCGCGCCGGTGCGCGCGCGGTACGTGTAGGTCGCGCCCGGCACGAGCCCGGTGAGCTCCGCCTCGAACACCGAGGTGGCGCTCGCGATCCCGTCGGCGAGCGGCACCGACCGCGCGCAGGTGGTGTTCACCAACCCGTCCTCGGACGGACCGTAGTCGACCGCCCCGCCGAGCCCGGCCTCGGTCTCCCACACGATCCACGCCGAGGTCGGGCCGACCGACTGGACGAACGGCGCCACCCGCATCGTCGTCGGACCGAGGTCGTCTCCGGGGCACTCCACCGCGGCGGTCGACGACGAGTCGGACGGCGTCGGCTCGGGGGCCGGGCACGCGAGCAGCAGCGACCACATGTGGGCGTCCCTCGTGGCCCGAGCGCGGTCGGGCCAGCCCTGGTATACCCCCCGCGATGTCGGAGCGGTGGATCCTGGCGGCGGCGGCGCTGGCGGTGACCGGGTGGGTCGCGCGGTTCCGCCCGCCCCCGGCCGACCCGGCGTTCACCACCGCGCTCGCCGACACGTTCGCGCTGCTCGGGCCCGAGCCTCGGCCGGTGGGCTCGGCAGCACACGCGCGGGCGCGAGTGGCCCTGGGGCGGGCGTTGCGCGAAGCCGGGGGTTCGGTGACCGAGCTCGACGCCACCGTGTGTGGCCGGTGGGGCCGGTGCGCGCGGGTGCACGACCTGGTGGCGAGGTTCGGCCCGCCGGGGCCGGCGATCGCGCTGGTCGCCCACTACGACACGGTCGCCGCCGCGCCGGGCGCCGCCGACGACGGAGCGGGGGTCGCCGCCGCGCTCGACGTCGCGCGCCGGATCGGTGACGCGCCGCCGGCCCGCGGGGTGTGGGTGGTGCTCACCGACGCGGAGGAGCTCGGCCTGCTCGGCGCGCGCGCGTGGGTCCAGACCGCGCCCGATGTGGCGGCGGTGGTGAACCTGGAGGCCCGGGGCACCGCGGGTCCGTCGCTGCTGTTCGAGACCACCGGCGCGCCGGGGCCGCTGGTGGCGCGGTTCGCCCGGGTCGCGCGTCGGCCGTTCACCTCGTCGCTGTTCGACGCGGTGTACGAGCTGCTGCCGAACGACACGGACCTGACCGAGCTCGCGGCGCTCGGCGTCCCCGGGTACAACCTGGCGTTCATCGGGCGACCGCTCGACTACCACACCCCCGGTGACGCCCCGGACCGGCTGTCGGTGGACTCCGCCGCGCACCAGGCGGGCAACGCGCGCGCGCTGGTCGACGCCTGGGTCGCCGACCCCGGCCCCGCTGCCACGGCGGGAGGGGCCGTGTGGTTCGACCTGTTCGGCGC
>JBEBJC010000638.1:0-5152 GCA_040080105.1 Myxococcota bacterium | reverse complement strand
GGGCATGCCCACCACCACGTCCCGGCCGGGGAGCAGGTCCAGCTCGCGCGAGCACGGCAGATCCGGCTCGACGATCGGCCACCCGTCACCGTCCTCGATCCGGCACCGGAACGGCCCGGGGGGCCCGCGGTGCTCGAGCTGGTACCGCCCCGGCTCGACCACCTCGAACGTGTACCGGATCGCCGCCTGGGCCGGCACGGTGGCGCGCGCCTCCGCCGACAGCGGCAGCGAGCCTCCGTCGTCGACCCGCGCCCGCACGAGCCGCACGCCGAGGTGCCCCGCCGACGACCCGAGCGTGCTCACGGTGACCTGGTAGTCCCCTCCCCGGAGGTACCCGGCGACCGAGAAGTTGCGGCCGACCCCGTTCGCGCGCGCTTCGGCCAGCCGGGTGACCACGCGGGTGCGCACCGCCCCCTCGGTCGCGAGCAAGCCCGTCGACTCGATCCGGTACAGCCCGTGCCCGTCGATGGTCAGCGCCAGCGTCTTCGACCGCCCCTGCTCCAGGTCGAACCCGGCCGGCGCGGTGGACGACACGGCCTGGAACTTCGGGATCGCGGCGAGGCGCGCCGCGGCGAGCGCCGGGAGCGGCCGATCGGGCGACAGCCGATCGACGAGGAACGACAGGCTCGCCTGCAGCGGCTTCGCGCGGTCGTCGCGGATCCGGACCACGTGCTCGCCCGCGTCGAGCCGGGCGCTGTTCGCGAGGCCACCTCCGTCCACGCTGAACGGGATCGCCTGCCCGTCCACGGCGCGCGCGTACAACACGCCCGGCTCCTCGATCGAGACCGGCACGTCGATCGACTCCCCCGGGACCAGGGTGATCGGCAGCGGCGAGCGCGGGTCGATCGGGAGCTCGCGCATCACCAGCCCGAACGGCGTGCTCGGGGTGCGCAGCGACAGCGTCACCGGCGCCTCCACGTCGAGCGCCGCGAACTGCACCGCGGGGCGCTGGACCGCGCTCGCGGCGCTCCCTCCGACGGCGCGCCGGGCCTGCCCGAGCAGGCTCGCGTCGCCGATCCGGACGGTCGCGATGCCGGCCGGGCTCGCCGACAGCTCGACCTCGTACAGCCCCCGGCCGAGCGGGGTCGACTCGGTGAAGTCGACGTACGCCGGCGGCTGCGGCAGGGTGAGCGGGCGGACCCGGACCCCGCCGGTGACCCCGGACAGGTCCGCGCGGTACGTGCCGGCGGCGGTCACGTCGAGCAGCACCCGCACGGTCGAGCCGAGGTTGAACGTGCGCTCGATCGGGCGGGCGCCGTCGAGCACGAACCCGTGGGACGCCGCGCGGACCACCTCACCCTTCGCGGTGGTGCGGTACACGACCCCGGTGGGATCGAGCACGTCCGCGGGGTCGAACGGGTGGATCGTGCCCACGAACCACCGCCCGATCGGGATCCCCACCTCCCCCGACGACGGGCGGAACCAGGTCAGGTCGTACGGTTGGCCGGGCGAACCGCTCACCGTCACGAACCGCTTGCCCGAGCCCCCCACCGACAGCTGCGCCATCGGCCGCCGCGACTCGGCGTCGATCGACGCGGAGCCCGATCGGGCGAGTGGATCGGCCCCCCACGCCACCGCCGCGACGCCGCCGGTGCCCGGCAGCGCCAGGCTCACCATCCCCACGTCGTCACCGACCTCGTACAGCTCGTACCCGGACGGGCCGAGGGTCCCTGGCTGGCGGCCGGCGTCCCCGAGCGGCGCGCCGCCCCACCGCGCCACCATCGGGGCGGCCGGCGAGGCGTTGGCCCACGGCAGAGACGGGGCTCCGTAGGCGGTGACCAGGTACAACCCGGGCTCGAGCGAGGTGGACAGCGCGCACCGACGCCACGGCTGCCCGACGGCCGGGGTGATCGTGGTGCACTGGGGCTCGGCGTCCACGAGCCAGCTCCCGTCCTGCCACAGGCGCAGATCGCCGAGGTGCCGCGCCGCGAGGTCCAGCTGGACGGTGCGCGCCTCGGGGATGTCGATCCACCAGCTCCGCTGGCGGAGGTCCTGCAGGTCGGCGTCGACCCGGCGGTGCTCCGGCAACACGGGCGCGGTGGACGCTGCGTCGACGAACGGCGCGACGGTGACGGTCGCGTCGCCGGTAGCGGCGGGATCGCCCTGGACCACCACCTTGATCTCCCCGCGATCGAGGAACAGGTCCACCCGCCCGTCGACCGAGCCGGGGACGCCCGAGCGGGCGCCGGGGCCGGCCAGGGCGTCGACCAGCTGCACCGACGCGCCTTGGGCGGTTCGGACCGACACCGCGTACCGGCCGAACTTCGCGACGTCGAACACCACCTCGTGCCGACCCGCCGCGGGGACGACCGCCGAAGGAGGCTCGACCGGACCGGCCAGCGCCACCGAGACCAACCACATGGACAACACCCCGAGTGCCGCCACACGCTAGAGCAAGGTCCGTTCCAGGGCAACTCGGCGCCACGGGGGGGCCCGTGTCGATCGCCTCTACGATTCGTGGACTTTCGCGACCTTGGATTGCGGAGGGGTCAGCGGAGCTCGGAGGTGTCGGTCGGGGTGAGCCACCGCTGGTCGAGCGGGTCGAGGCCGTGGACCGCCGTTCGCCGGGGGAACGACGCGAACCACACGAGGCCGTGCTCGCCGACCCGGATCGGGTGGCGCGGGTAGTTGTTGCGCATCGGGTCGGTCGCGAAGGTGGCGACGACGGCCCCGCCGGCCGCGCACACCGACTCGGTCACCCGGCGGCGCAGCTCGGCCGCGGCGTCGCCCGACAGCGGCGTGGGCTCGAGGTGGCGGACCATCACCACCGCCCGCGGCCCGCGGGACGGGTGGTGCTCGGCGAGCGGTCGGACCAGCAACACGTCGCTGCTGTCGGCGATCCACCGGTTCACCTCGGCCCGCCGGGCGCGCCACAGGTCGCCCTCGGTGTAGAACGCGGTCAGCACCCGCGCCCGCGACTCCGCGTCGGCCATCCCGCGCAGCCACACGAACCGGTCGGGATCGTCGGGCTCGCGGAACAGCCCGAGGAACGTGGCGCCGAGCCGGCGCTGCTCGGGGAACAGCGTCTCCTCGCAGCAGCTGATCAACGCGTCGCGGCAGCCGGGCCGGGTTCGGTAGTCTCGGAGGTCGACGATCATGGGCCCATCCTGTCCTCCCGCTGGTATGGCGGATAGGGCCAGTTCGTGACCCATCGACCGTACCAGACCGGGCTTCCGCTCACGGTGGACCCCGAGCTGCCCGCGCCGATGTTCGAGCAGCTCTACGCCCAGATCCGCGGCCGGATCCTCCGGCGCGAGCTGCCGGGCGGGGCGGCGCTCCCGTCGTCGCGGCGGATGGCGTCGGACCTGGGGGTGTCGCGCACCACGGTGCTCCAGGCGCTCGACGCGCTGATCGCCGAGGGCTACCTCACCGCCTCGCCCCGCTCGGCGGTGCGGGTGTCGCTCGAGGTGGCGCCGCCCGCGCGGCGGGAGCGGCTCGCGCCGGGCCCGTCCGTCGGAGCGGCCCGGGTCGGCGGGCCGCCGCGCGCGTTCCGCCCCGGAGTGCCCGCGCTCGACCGGTTTCCGATCGCGGAGTGGACCCGCGCGGTGACCCGGGCGCACCGGCGCGCGAGCGCCTCGACCCTGGAGGCGGCCGAAGGGGCCGGGCACCCGGCGTTGCGCGCGGCGATCGCGGCGCACGTGGCGAGCCGCGGGGTGCGCGCGGCGCCGGAGCAGGTGTTCGTCACCAGCGGCACCGGCGCCGGGGTGACCGAGGTGCTGCAGCAGGTGATCACCCCCGGCGACGCGGTGTGGGTCGAGGACCCCGGGTACCACGGCACCCGGCGCGCGGTGCTCGCCGCGGGCGGCCGACCGATCCCGGTCCGGGTCGACGCGGACGGGATCGACGTGGGCGCCGCGATCACCCGCGCGCCGGGCGCGCGCGCCGCGCTCGTCACCCCGTCGCACCACTACCCGCTCGGGGTCACCACCTCCCTCGGCCGGCGGCTGCAGCTGCTCGCTTGGGCGCGCGCGACCGGGGCGGTGGTGATCGAGGACGACTACGACAGCGAGTTCCGCCACCGGGGGCGCCCGGTGCCGCCGTTGGCCGCGCTCGACGAGCTCGGGTGCGTGGTGTACGCCGGCACGTTCAGCAAGACCGTGTACCCGGGGCTGCGGATCGGGTTCCTGGTGATGCCGCCGCGGTGGGTCGAGCCGATGGCGCGGTGGCGGGCGACCGTCGGCAACCCGGCGTCGATCCTGGAGCAGGACGCCCTCGCCGCGTGGATCGACTCGGGCGGGTTCGCCCGCCACCTCCGGCGGATGCGCCTCGTGTACCGCGAGCGGGCCGAGGCGTTCGTGGCCGCGCTCGCGGCCGAGTGCCCAGAGCTGTCGCTCGGGCCGTGTGACACCGGGATGCAGGCGTGCGCCGCGATCGACGGGGACGATCGGGCCGCGCGCGACGCGGCGGCCGCGGCGGGGGTCGAGGTCGGGGCGCTGTCCGACTACTGTGCGGAGGCCTCCCTGCTCGACGGCCTCGGCTCCGCGGCCTCGAGCTCGGGCCTGGTGTTCGGGTTCGGCGCCGTCCGCCCCGAGGCCCTGGTCGAGGGGTGTCGGGCGCTCGCCCGCGCGCTGCGGTAGACGAACCTGCCGGGTGGAGGTCCGCAATGGCAGAGGAGTCGTACAGCGCCCTTCAAGATCGACTGTTCGCCGCCGCCCGCGGCGGAGACCCCGAGTCGGTGCGGGTGTTGGTGACCCAGGAGCCGCGGCTGCTCACCGCGGCGGCGGACTTCGGCGAGTCGGCGTTGCACGTGGCCGCGCGCCACGGCCAGCTGGCGGTGATGGAGGTGCTGGTGGCGGCGGGCCAGCCGGTGACGCTCGGGCGCCGGCGCGGACGGACCCAGCAACGCGACGGCCAGACCCCGCTCGCGAGCGCGGCGGACGCGGGCCAGCTCGACGCGATGTCGTGGCTGTTGGACCGAGGGGCGCCGGTCGACGATCCCCACTTGGTCGGCGCGGCAGCCGCGAGTGGTCACCTCGAGGCGATCCACCTGCTGGTGCGCGCCGGCGCCGACCCTCACCCGAGGTGGGCCGACGGCCGGGCGAACGCCCGCACCGCCGCGCTCGCCGGCGGGCACCACGAAGCGGATCGGCTGCTGGCCGAGCTCGGGGTGAGGCTCCCGCTCCCGCCGCCCCCGGTCGTGTCGGACCTGCCC
>JBEBJC010000023.1:0-21921 GCA_040080105.1 Myxococcota bacterium | reverse complement strand
CCGAACGCTGCCGTCGCGGGTCAGCTCGACCGGACCGAGCGCGGCGCGCCGCTCTGGGGTCAGGCCCGCCTTCGAGTGGGGCGCCACCGCGGCGGTCGCGGTCTTCTGATTCAACCGGTCCGGCAGGACGCCGACGCGCCCGGCCCGGACGGCGTCGCGGTACGCCTGCCAGCCGGCGGGGGTCGGGGGCTGCCCGAGCGCGTCGAGCGCCGCCAGCTCGGACCGCCACTCGGGCCACACCCGCTCCAGCAGCTCCTCTACCCGTCCGCGGTGCCGCTGCTCCAACCGAAGGTGATCGCGGCGGGTCGAGGTGCGGGTCCAGTCGAGCGACCCGAGCCACCCCCACGCCTCGGCCTGGGCCCTCCGCCGCGGCAGCTCCCCCCGCACCCGCAGCTCCAGCAACGCCAGCCGGTCCTCGATCCGCTCCCACATCACTCGGTCCGCGCGCGGCGACCGCTCACGCACACCCGCTCCTCGGACCCGTCGACCACCCGCTCGAGCCGGTAGGTGGTGATGCCGCCCGCCCGGGCGACCTCGGGCGCAGCGACCAGCAGCTGCAGCTCGAGCGTGCGACACAGCTCGAACACCTCGTCGAGGTTCCCCCGATCGAGCCGGTTCGCCTCGTCCAAGAACAGGAACCGCAGCGAGCCGTGGCTCCGCTTGCCCCGCAGCAAGTTCGCGTCGCGCTCCCACTCGGCGAGCACCACCATCATCACCGCGGCCCCCACGCCGATCGCCTCGCCGGTCGACAGCTTGGTCGCCGACGCCGCCTCCCACTCGGCCGACGCCCGACGACGCACCTCGACGTGCAGCTCGATGTACTCGCGGTAGTCGAGCAGCCGCTGGCCGCCGGACCCGCCGCCGCCGTACCGCCGAAACAGCGCGTCCAGCGCCTCCTCGAACGGCATCGAGGGCTCGAACAGCAAGGCCTGGACCTCCCCCTCCTCGCGCAGGGCGGCCAACACCCGCGCCATCGACTCGAGGTGCCGCGACCGCACCCGGATGCTCGCGACAGCGCCGAACGCCACCCCCTCGAGGTGCCGGTTGATCTGTTGCACCTGGCCGACGGCCCGCCGGATCTGGACCTCGATGTGGCTGGCCACGTCCGCGGTGTGCCCGCGCAGCTGCGCCTCTTGACCGGTGAGCCGCTGCTCGAGCCCCACCAGCTCTGCCTGCAGCCGGCCGAGGGCGAGCAGGGGGTCGTCGACCTCCGCGACGTGCGCGGGGAGCCGGCGCCGGAGCCAGTCGAGCACCCCGCGCCACACCTCGAGGTACCCCTCTCCGGAGCGGTCTTCGTCGGCGCCGATCCACTGCTGCACGGCGAGCCCGACCTCCCCGGCTCGGCTGGCGCTCCGCAGCCGCTCGACGAGCCGCGCCCCGGCGGTCCGCGCGCGGGTGGACAGGTTCGGGCTGCCGAGGCCGGTGAACGCGGCGACGAACCGAGCGCTGACCGCCGGACCGAGCACCTGCTGCTCGGCGGCGAGCCGCTCGAGGCGCCCCCACCGCTCCTCGTGGGGCCGCGCCTCCCCGTCGGCGGCGGCGAGCCGCTGGGCGAGCGCCTGCAGCTCGGCGGCCGCGCGCTCGGACTCCGCGGCCCGGCGGGCGTGGTCCCCGGAGACGGCGTCGCGCGCGAGCGTAGCTCCCCGCAGCGCCTCGTCGGCGAGCGAGCAGGCGCCCGCCGCGGCCGCGACCTCGCCTTCGGTCGGCGTCCCCACGCCCACCGCGCACAGCTCGGTGTGGGCGGCGTCTCGTAGGCTCGCGGCGCGCACCGCTTCCCCGCGGGCGTCCTGCGACCGGCGGACCGCCGCGCGGGCCTGCGCGTCGGCGTGCGCCACGGCGTCGGCGTCGCGCTCGACCTGTTCCTTGGCCGCCCGCTCGCTCGCCTCGAGCTCGGGGACCAGCGCGCGCTCGTGGGACAGCCGCCCCTCCGCGTCGCCCCACCCGAGCGCATCGACACGCTCCACCACGAACGCCAGGTCCTGCGCGGCCAGGTACAGCTCGGCGATCCGTCGCTGGAGCTGGCGCTCGCGCCCACGAAGCCCCGCGAGCTCGGCCTCGGTCGGCGGCGGCGTGCGCAGCACCTCTCGGTGCTCGTCGACCACGGCGACCGCCCCGGCCGTCCGCGCCACCTCGGCGGCAGCCGCGCGCGCGGCGTCGAGCTCGGACGCGCGCAGGTCCGCCTCGGCAGCCCAATCGGGGGGGGCGAGCAGCGAGGCCTCGGGCAGCAGGCCCCGCAACGCCTCGGTCCGACGGCGGGCCGCGTCCGCGACCGCGCGGTGGCGCGCCTGCTCTTCGCGGTGGGACCCCTCGGCCTTCAGCGCGGCCGCCACGTCGGTCCGAGCTTGCTCGAGCCGCGGCCCAGGATCGCCGGCGGCCCAGTCGTCCCTGCGGGCGCGGAGCTCGGCCGCGATCGCCCCTCGGGCCTCCACGGCCACCAGCTCCGCCCCCCATCCGAGCCGGGCCGACTCGTGCTCCGCCGCGGCTCGGCGCAGCTCGGCCACCCGGGCCTGCCGCGCCCGTCGCCCGAGGGTGGGGCGGTCGGGGATCCGGCTGACCCGGACCCCGGCGGACTCGCGCACCACCACGTCGGGCCCGACGCGCTCGTCGCCCGGCAGCCCACCGATCCCCTCCACCAGCCACACGTTGTCGACCGCCCGCGGGGTCCGACCGAGCTGCGCGGCGGCGGCGAGGGCGTCGGGCACCACGATCGCTTCGGCGAGGGGCCCGCGCCGTGCCTCGTACGGCCCCGCTTCGGCGGGATCGAGGTCGTCGAACCGGGTGGCGAGGAGCTCGCCGCCGAGCTCGGACGCGATCCGAACCAGGTCGGGCGCGAAGCTCCCGCCGGCCGTCTCCAGCTCGTGCGCAGCCCGCAGCGCTCGGTCGCGGCTGTCGGCCGCAGCGGACGCGGCAGGGACGAGCCGGTCGCGCGTGTCCCGCAGCTCGCGCTCGAGCGGGTCGAGGTCGGCGGGCAGAGCCCCGGGCCGGCCGAGACGCGCCAGCAGGTCGACCACGTCCCGCCACCGCGCGCACCGCTGCTCGAGCTCGGAGATCCGCGCCTTGCCTTCGCCCTGCGCCCGCCGGGCATCGGCGGCGAGGCGCTCGGCGGCCTGCGCCGCCCGGTCGGCGTCCTCCCACGCGGCGTGGGCGACGTCGTGTGCGGCGTGGACCGGACCGACGCCGCCGTCGAGCGGGAGCCCGAGCCCGGCAGCTGCGGACCGCACCCGGCGCTGGGCGAGCGCGGACCGCTCGGCGGACTCGCGCTCGCGTGCGATCGCGTCGCGGCGGACTGCGAGCGCGCGCAGCTCGGCGTGGCGGGCGAGCGCCTCCCGCGCGCGCTCGTGCGCGGAGTCGGCCGGGACGGCGTGCCCGATCACCAGCGTGAGCGCCTGCAGGACGCGGGCGTGTTCGTCCCGCCGGTGGGTCGCGGTGCGGATCCGCGTGTCGACCGACGCAGCCTCGCCCACGGCGGCGGCCTGCTCGAGCGACACCCGCGACAGCGCGCCTTCGGGGCCGAGCTCGTCGATCCAGTCGCCGACCACGTCGCGTGCCTGCGCGAGCCGGGTCGTCACCTGCCGGTGCGCCTCGGCTCGGCGGTACAGCTCCGACAGGCCCTGCTGCTGGTGCGCGAGGCCGCTCGCCGCGAGCCGCCAGGCCTCTTGGGACCGCGCGAGCCCGTCGCGCGTCCGTCCCTCCGCGGTCCGCGCGGCCTCCGACGCGGCCTCCGACGCCGCAGCAGCCTGGTCGGCGGCCGTCGCCTCCGCGTCCAGGGCGGTCCACCGGGCCGCCAGCCCCGCCGCCCGGGCGAGCCGCTGGTGGCGCTGCTCTGCCTCGGCGGCACGCTCCCTCGCCTCCGCCATCCGCGCGTCGGCGGTCTGCCTCGCCCGCTCGGCCCGCTCGAGGGCCAGCTCCGCGTCGGCGCTCCGCCGCTGCCCTTCCTCGTGCTGCTCGCGCGCGCGGTCGGCCATCCTGCGCGACTCCGCCGCCCGCTCGCGGGTGGCGTGCAGCGCCGCGGCGAACATCTCCTCGCCCGCCTCGTACACCCCGGTGATCTCGGCGTTCAGCACCCGGGAGGTCGCCACCTCTTCGCGCGTGCGCCGGCAGGCCTCGAGGTTCGACCGCATCGTCGCCAGCGTGTCGGCGAGCGCCGTCTCCGGCCGGAGCAGGAACGAGCGCAGGTCGTTGGTCAACGAGCGGGAGATGCCGCCGGTCATGCTGGTCCGCAGCATCTCGTTCAGCTTGGTCTTCTCCTCGTCCGAGGTGAGCCGGAGCGGCGTCACGCCGTGGTCGAACAGGGCCTGGAAGTAGTCCTTCGCCGACGAGAACACCGTCATCCTCGCGCCCACGCGGGCGACGGCGTCCTTGACCTCGGCGAGCTCGGGCACCTGCTCGGACTCGCCGACCGGGTGGAGCAGCAGCTCCTGGATCCGAACCTCGGGGGCCAGGTCGGTCACGAGCGCGGTGCGGAGCTCGATCCGGCTGTCTCGCCCGGCCACCAGCTGCACGATCGCGAGCAGGCGCTGCCCGCGCGGGGTGTCGAACTCGATCGCCGCGTACGACGGCGAGCCGTCCCGCCCGAGGCGGCCCTCGATCCCGCGGTCGCCGCCGGACGCGCCGGACTCCCCGAGGTTGGTGAACTTCAGCCGGCCGAGGTCGGGCAGCAGCACCAGGTAGGCCGCGATCATCACCGTGGTCTTGCCGGCGCCGTTCGCCCCTTCGAGGGCGGTCACGTGCGGATCGAGCTCGTACCGCTCGTAGAACACCCCCCGCCAGTTCACCAACGTCAGGGATCGGGCGCGGGTGCGGTTCATCCCTCCTCCTCGGCTTCGGGCTCGAGCGCGACCTCGCCCTCGCGCACCAGCCGCTCGAGCGCGTCGCCGACCTCCTGGTGCCCACGGACCGGATCGGCGAACCGGAACAGGGCCGGTCGGAGCTGCACCAGGTCGCCGTCGCGCAGCTCCACGAAGCCGAGGCTGTCGAGCGCGCGCAGCGACTCGCCGATCTTCGCGCGGGCCGTCTCCTCCGCCACCCGCTCGACGAACTTCTTCTGGCCGGGGCGAACCAGCCGCGCGAGCCCCTCGGCGCCGACGAGCATGTCGAGGCGGCCGAGCACCTCGGTGCGGTGGACCACCCCGCCGCGCTGCACCGCCGCCGGGTCGAGGTACAGCAGCGCCAGCACCTGCCCCACCACCATGTCCAGCGCCCGCAGGTGCGTGCGCCCGAGGCGGTCTCCGGTGGGCAGCAGGTAGAAGTACCCCTCGCTGCGGTGGACGAGCTCACAGCCGTATCGGGCGTAGAACGGCTCGAGCTGCGCGGCCGCGTCGAGCAGGAGCGAGTAGGCCGGCCCGTCTTCCTGGCCCACGTGCCGGCCGCGCCGCAGCGCGAGGTCGAGCTCGGGGAACAGGTCGTCGAGCAGCACGTCTTCCAAGCGGTCGAACGGCGTCATGGCGCCTCCCTGAGGCCGTCGATGGTCCAGTCACCGATCTCGAGCGCGTCCGACACCGGCGTCCACGGCGCCTCCCTCGCGCGGGTCACCCACGCGAGCTCCGCCACCAGGGCGGCGATGCGCCCGGTCACCACCGGGTGCCGGTGCTCCGGGACCTCCTCCAGCACCCGCGCGGTGACCTCGGCGAGGCGTTGGGCGCCGTCGGCGAGCGCGGCGAACACCCGCTCCTCCAGCCAGGCGCGCTCGTCTTCGGTCGCCACTACCTCGATCGGCCGCTCGCGCAGCTCGCGCGGGCGGGTCACCGGCGGGCGATCCCGGCGCGGGCGGACCGGCCGGAGCAACCGGATCGACGGGGCGTGCGCCACCGCGAGGGCGAACGGCCGCTCGCCGGCGTGGGCGATCAGGTCGCGGAGGCGCTGGGACAGCGCGCGGTCCGGGTCGAGCCGCACCACGTCCTGCAGGAACCGGTGGACGTACTGGTAGTACTCGGACCACGCCCGCTGGCGGGCCGAGCCCCACGCGGCGATCACGTCGACCTGCTCGATCACCCGTTGCACCGCCTCCTCGGCCTGCGGGACCCCTGCCGCCAGTCGGCCGATCTCCTGCAGCACGGCGACGAACTGGTGGGTGTCGCGCAGCAGCACCTCGTTCAGCTCGCGCAGGGTGGCGCTCGTCGCGTCCAGCAACCGCTCACACGCGCCCACCGCCTCGAGCCACTGCTCGTCCAGCAGCTGGCCGATCTGCTGCTGCACTTCCTCCTGATCGGCGTCGAGGCCGCGCTGCCGACGGCGGATCCCGTCCACGAGGTCGCGCACCGTCACCGACAGCGGGCCCACGACCTCGGTCGACCACGTGTCGCCGCGGGCGGTTCGGGCGTGGTTCCGGATCTCCGCCAGGTTGAGGTGCAGCACCCGGGTCAGCAGGACGAGACTCTCGCGGGTCAGCGTCTCGTCGCGCAGGAAGAACTCGACCACCGCCGCGGCGAGGCCGGTGAGGGTGTATTCCCCGGTGCGGACGAGCCCGGCCCCGTCGACCCGCTGCAGCAGCCGGTCCTCCCGGAGCCGGTGGATGGCGTGGGTCGCGCGCCTGCGCGGGCTGTCGACGCCTGGCGTCACGAGGTCGCACACCTGCTCGTACACGTCGACCAGCGCGTCGTCCTCGAACGACGCGAGCGCGGCTCGGTCGGAGCGGAGGTACAGCGCGGCGAGGAAGCACAGCTCGGTGGTCCCGAGCTCGAGCTTGACCTGCGCTCGGGCGAGGCCGGCGATCAGCCGGTGTGGATCGGTGCGCGGAAGCTCGGTTGGGGGCGGGGGCCGCGACTCCTCGATCGCCTCCGGAGCGGGCTCCACCGGAGCGGGCTCGGCCCGAGCCGCGTCCGGGGCCGCCGACTGGCACCACTCGACCCACCGGCGCAGGCTGCTCGCCCGGCGCTGGGCGGTGCTGGGCGACAGGTCGGTGCAGCTCGTGAGGAAGGTCGCGGCGGTCGTCGGGTCGAGCGTGTCGAGGGTGGCCTGGGCCCACTCGAGCCAGGCGGCCCCGACCGGGGGGGGACGCGGTGAACACTGCGGCGAACGCGACTCGGGGCGTGGAGGCCCCGGCCAGGCGCACCATCGCGTCGGTCGGCCGGTCGTCCAGGTCGATCGCCCGCAGGACGCGGAGCGCGCCGAGGTAGAACAGCCGGTCGCGGGGGTGGGAGAACTCGGGGAGCGCGCTGGCCGCGCCGACCAGATCGACGACCCCGGCCGCGGCGAGGTGTCGCGCCAGCCGGACGATCCGCTCAGGGTCGTTGGCCTGCGGAATGTCGGTCGAAGCGAGGCTCACCGCGCCACGTACCCGCTCGGGGACCCCGCGCCAACTGCCGACTGCCCGAGTCCCGACCTGCGACCGAAGCCCGAGGGCGCTGCGATCAGCGCGGCGATCGAGAGGACCTACAGCAGCACGTAGTTCACGGCGACACACGCCCCCTTCAGCCGCCGGAGCACCGCTGGATCCGCGAGCAAACGGTGAAACACCGGGTTCCGCGGGAGGGACGCCTGCGCCCGCTCATACAGGGCGACACAGGGCTGGTTGGCGTACATCGACGACGGGTACCACAGCCCGTCGACGTTCGGGAATGCAGCGTACATGGCCTGTGACCACCTACGCGCTCGATCGCGACGACCGGTGTTGATGGCCATCGACGCCCCGGCCCGCGTGGGCCACGTTCCCGTGAGGTCGAGCAACCGCAGATCGGACACCGTGTCGAACGCCACCCACGCCGGGGCCCGCGGGACACGTTCCACCGTGCGGCTCGCCTGAAAGACCTCCGCGATGGCGGTGTGGGCCGCCTTCGGCCCGACGCACCCGTAGAGGATCTCGCGCGGCTGCGTCGAGGGCGGCGGAAGGTGATGGTCGAAGCGGGCGTCCGTAGGTCCGAACGCCCGGAACTGCGACCAGGTCGTCGGGTGCGCGCCCGCCTGGAAGTAGATCCGCCAGATGCGCGTGCCCCGGGCGACCACACGAAGGTCGGGGCCCGACGCGACGAGGTCGACGACCGATGGCGGTTCTGGAAACTTCGCCACCGGTCAGGCCAGCTCGCCGGCGAGGGCGGCCACGGCTTGCGGCGGTCGGCCTGCGAGGAGCCAGTCTCTCGGGCTGGTCGGGGTCTCGTCCTCGCCGATGACGAGGTCCGGGTGTGGCAGCACGAGCCACCGCTCCAGGGCGACCGGCGACGCGGACGACGGCAAGTGTGGGCAGACCTCGCCCCACCCGGGGAGTTCACCCTTGTGGGTGAACTGGAACTCGGGGAGGTGCCAGGACTTCCCGGCCCGAACCGCCAGCAGAGTACGGTCCTTCAACCGCTGGCGGACCCGAGCGTCGGTCACCCCGAGGCGCTCCGCCACCTGTCGCGTGGTCAGGCCCGTGTGGATGAGGGCTGCGTAGGCGACGACGCCCTGCAAGAGCGGATCGGTCGCTCCGCTGATGGGCGCGTCGTCGAGCCCTCCGGAACGCGCGACCTCGACCTCCTCGGCGGTCAAGCCCTCCTCGTCGACGCCACCGTAGTATCGTGTCTGCGCGGCTTCGAGGGCGGCGCGTAGCTCAGCGATGAGCGCCTTCGGCTCCACGTCGAGGCCACGGGCGTGCAGGAACGCCATCGTCTCCGGGTCGCTCATGTCGACCTCCGCTTACGAAGCGTAAGCGCATCAGCGTTCGTAAGCCACTCCTTTCACCAGCGACGCCCGCCCCCCGCTTGTCGCGATGGCTCGGCTGCTCAGGGATCGGCTCTGCGGGTGGAGGTCTTTAGGGCGGTGAAGGTGCTCTCGTGGCCATCCTTGATCCTGATCCGCCCGTCCACTGACCCGACGCAACTGATCTTCTGCGCCTGGCGCGTAGGAACTTCACATGAGACTTCGATTCCGAAGTTGTCTTGACAGCCGCGAACGCACGGGGCATACCAAGATCGTCGCGTCCCGTCCAGGTCGGTACGCGCCCCAAGTTGAAGTTGCGCCTGGCGCGAGGGAACTTCTCTCGTGTGTGAGATCCGGTTTGACCGGCCGTAGTTGATGCCGGACGGCCCCACTCGATTGGAACCCGGGGGGACCGTCCGGCGTGGAAGACGAAGAACGCCCACCCACAGGTGGGACTTAACCTGCGCGCAGCGCTGCGCGCATCGGAGGCCCCATGCCCGATGAAGGCTCTTCGGACCACCCCTTCTCGAAGCGGCCGTCGCCGCACGATTACGGGCCGCGCTGGAGGAGGCCGAGCTGACCTCGGCAATCGATCGTAGCGGTCAGGCTCGACTCGATCGAGCCGATCGTGCTGTCCGATTTCCGTTCCGCGGCCGTCTGAGGCGTAGGATTCTCAGACCGCCGCGCATTGTTCGACCCACACTTCATCGGAGACTCCCATGTCCGTCCTCACCCTCGACCTCCTCCGCTCCGCCGTCGACAAGCAAGGCGCCGCGTTCCGCGCCCGGGTGAAGCTCGACCCGGCCGGCGGACCCGGCGACAAGGTCTTCCCGCCGACCTACTCGACCGGGGAGCGCGAGCCGACCAAGTATGCACTCGAGGAGCGCCAGGTCGGCGACGAACGAGTACTGGCGGTCCTGCTCGACTCGGTCGCGTCCCAGGCGAACCGGATGGAGGAGGCGTTGCTGGCCGCCTGGCGAGGGGGCGAGATCGACATCCCGGTGGTCGTGGTCGACTTCACCCGGGTGGCGGACCTGGGCGATATCGGCGAGATCACCTCGCTCGAGGCGCCGCATCGCTTGGCCGACGCGATCCTGCGGGACAGCGTGCTCGACGGCAAACCGTACCGTCACCACGAACTCGGCCGAGCCTTCACCGAGGCCACGCCCCGAAACGCGACCGCGGTGTACCAGCAGGCACCACACGCGCTGGTGTTCGGGATGTGGGACTCGACCGGCCCCAAGGGCGGCATGGGCAGCAAGTTCCAGCGCGCCCTGGTGTCTGAGATCGTGGGGCTCGGGGTTGCTCGGGATGCCACCAACGATCGGGTCTCCAGCGGCACCAAGGTCGGTAGTCGAATCGACCCGCTCGCCATCCCCAGCGCGATCCCAATTTATGCATCGCGTTCGGACCCACGGGACTGGACGGCCGATCGCGCGGAAGCGGCCGAGGACAAGCAGGACAAGCCGGTCGAGTTTCAGCGAAAGGGCGCGGACAAGAAGGGCAAGCCGTCGACCATCAACCACGGCAACGTCGCCCCGACGCTCGACAGGAAGGCGGGGGGCGTCACCTTCCGCGAGGCTGTCCAGACCACGGTCCTGTCCCTGCCGGCACTCCGGCGGCTCCAGTTCCCGACGAATGCCACCGGAACCCGCTACCCCGCCGAGGAGCGCGGACCGGCCGAGCTCGCAGCCCGCACCGCGTTGGCAGCGTTGGGGCTCACGGCGATCGCGCTCGGACGGGAGCGTGGCTACGACCTACGCAGCCGAGCGCTGCTGGTGCCGCGGGGGCCGCTGGCGTTGGAGCTCGTCGGGGTAGACGGCGACGTGACCCCCTTCGCGCTCCCGGTCGAGACCGCGACCTCCCTCTTGCGGGCGGCAGCGGCGGAGGCAGCACGCCACGGGCTCGCCTGGGTCCGTGAGCCGGCCCGGTTGACGCCCGCACCGAAGCTCGGGGCATTGGTCCGGGAGGCTCGGCGGCTAGCCGAGCAGGGCGCCGCCGACGACGGGGAGGAGTGACGATGTTCGCCATCCACCTGGAGTGCCTGACCGGTCGGTACGCGAGCCAGTCGTACGACGACCGATCCCGCGCCGAGTGGCCGCCGCACCCGGCTCGGTTGTTCAGCGCCCTGGTCGCGACCTGGGCCGAGACCGACGGGGACGTCGAGGAGCGAGCGGCGCTCCAGTTCCTCGAGACCTGCGCCCCGCCGCAAATCGCGGCCGAGGGGCCCGCTGTGCCCCGCCGACGGGTAGTCCCGGTGTTCGTCCCCGTCAACGATGTGACGGTCCTCACCGAGATCTCGCTCGACAAGCTGGAGGCCGCCGAGCGTGCCGTCGCCGAGGTGGTGGACGCGAAGGCCCGAGCCAAGGCCGAGACCGCCCTGGCGAAGGCTAGCGAGCTGCACGCCAAGCGCTGCGCCGACGTGGTCGCTCCCGGAAAGGTATCGGCCGAGGCGATGAAGACAGCGATGGCGGTCCTCCCGGATCGCCGGGTCCGCCAGCCGCGGACGTTCCCGTCGGTCGGGCCTGCCGATCCGCACGTGGCGTTCGTGTTCGCCGAGGATCCGGTCGGCCATCGCGCCCCGCTCGACCGCTTGTGCCGCCGGTTGGTGCGTGTGGGTCACTCGGCTTCGCTGGTGGCAGCGCGGGTGGACGAGGCTCCGACCGAGGCCGGATGGGTCCCCGACGACGACGGCGACACCGTGCTCCGTTGGGTCGACCAGGGCCAGCTCGAGCGCATGGACGACGCGTTCGCTCGACACGGCGGCGTCGAACCCCGGGTGTTGCCTTGCCGTTTCGTGAGCTATCGATACGGTGAGGCCGACAAAGTGGGGCGGGTTCAGGGAAGCCTGTTCGCCGACGACCCGGTTGTGCTGGTGTTCGCACGCAGCGACGACCGGCGCCAGCTAGCCATCACGCTCGCCTCGGAGGTCGCGAACGCGGTTCGCGGCGCGCTGATGGCTCACGGAGATCAGCCGTCGTCGGCGATCGTGACCGGTCACCGCCTGGACCACGGCCCCGCCGACGAGCCCCACCTCGCCATCGTGCCGCTGCCGTTCGTGGGCACTCAGTACGCGGACGGACACCTGATGGGCGTCGGCCTGTTTCTCCCTCGTTCGGCCTCGGACACGGATCGAGGCGGGGTGTACCGCGCGGTTGCCAGATGGATGGCCCAGGGGGGGGAGCTGGTGTTGGGCCGAGCGGGCAAGTGGACCCTGGCGGTCGACGAGGATGGCCGTGCCGAGGCGCTGCGGCCGGACACGTGGTGCAAGCCGTCGGCCCAGTGGGCTTCGGTCACCCCGGTGGCCCTCGACCGGAACCCCGGGGACCTCCTCGGCGGAGGCGCCGCCCAGCAGGCCGCTCATCGGGAGGCCGAAGCGATCGTGGCGACCGCCTGTGAGCGGATTGGGCTGCCGCGGCCGGCGCAGGTAGAGGTCTCGTTCCGCCCCCCGTGGACCGGATCGGCGAAGGTCGACCGGAACCACCCTCCATATCCAGTGGCGACCGGTCGGATCCGCCGAGTCCAGGTCCATGTCCGCCTCCGGTTCGACCAGCCGGTTCGCGGTCCGGTGCTGCTCGGGGCGGGTCGGTACCGAGGGCTGGGCCTGCTCCGGCCCGTTCAGGAGACACCGTGACCCTCCGCCTGGACCAGTTCGACGCTTACTACGAGGCGGTTCATGGGTACCCGCCGTTCGACTGGCAGACACGGTTGTTGGAGCGGGTCGTCGAGCGCGGTTGGCCCGACCTCCTCGACCTTCCCACGGGGTCGGGGAAGACGAGCGCGCTCGACGTGGCCCTGTTCTCGATGGCCCTCGACGCCGCCCGGCGCCCCGCGGAGCGCACCGCGCCACGGCGGGTGGTGCTGGTCGTCGATCGGCGGGTCGTGGTGAGTCAGGCCTACCGCCACGCGAAGAAGGTGGATGGGGCGCTCGACGACGCCAAGGCTGGCGTCCTGGTCGAGGTTCGCGAGGCCTTGCGCGCCCTGGCTCCGAGCGAGCCCATGGAGCGGGTGGTGCACATCGCCGAGCTGCGCGGTGGGATCGCGCGGGACGAAACCTGGGCCAAGCGGCCGGACCTACCCATCCTCGCGGCATCGACAGTCGACCAGGTGGGTTCCCGGCTGTTGTTCCGGGGCTACGGCGTTGGCCCCAACTCGGCCTCCATCCACGCCGGATTGCTGGGCAACGACGTGTTGTTGTTGCTGGACGAGGTCCACCTGTCGGAGCCGTTCCGCCAGACGTTGGCCGCCGCCCAGGAGTTCTACCGGTCCAGCGAGTCGGGGCTCCCCAGTCGGTGGAAGGTGGTGGAGATGTCGGCCACCCCAGGGTCGAAACCTCCTGAAGACCGAGTGTTCAGGTTGGGCCCGTGCGACCGGGACAACAAGGTTCTGCGGGTCCGGCTGGAGGCTTCAAAGGTGGCCGCGCTGGAGGTGGTGAAGGTCCGGGGCGAAGAGGCGACCGCCCAGGCGACCTTCGCCGACGCCCTGGCCGAACGGGCGCTGACGCTCGTAGCTGCGGGGCGGCGGCGGGTGGCTGTGGTGGTGAACCGGGTGAACGCTGCGCGCCGAATCGCGCAGTCGCTCGCGAACCGCGACGGAATCGACGTCGACCTAGTCACCGGCCGGATGCGCCCCCGCGACCGCGACCAGTGGTTAAAGGAGGTCGAGGATCTGCTGACGTTCGAGGGCACCGCCGTAGGGCGTCCGCGGATCGTTGTCGCGACCCAGTGCATCGAGGCTGGCGCCGACTTCGATTTCGACGCGCTCGTGACCGAGTGCGCGAGTCTCGACGCCCTTCGCCAACGGTTCGGACGACTGAACCGCCAGGGGCTGCGGACCTCGGTCGACGCCGCGGTCGCCATCCGTTCCGATCAGGTCACCGCGGAGGACCCGGTCTATGGCGAGGCTTTGCACAAGACCTGGGGCTGGCTGAAGTCGTTGGCGGCGGTCGACTTCGGGATCGACGCCATGGAGCCCGTGGTTCGCGGCCTCGCGGACGAGCTGCGGCAGTCGTTGATCTCGGATCGTCCGTGCGCGCCGATCCTGTTGCCGATCCACCTCGACCTGTGGTCCCAGACGTCGCATCACCCGTACCCCGAGCCTGAGCTGTCGGCGTTCCTGCACGGGCCCGAGCGCGGCGAGCCCGAGGTATCCGTGCTGTGGCGAGCGGATCTGGTCCCCGAGGAGGACTACGCCGACATCCTCGCCGCCGTCCCACCCGCCAGCGCCGAGGCGGTGTCGCTGCCGGTCCGGGCGTTGAGGGCCTGGCTCGTTGGTGGGGTGGCCGATCTGGCGGACGTCGAGTCTGCGCAGCTCGGTTCGTCGGAGGCGACCGGCAGCGCTCGCCGAATCCTCCGGTGGTCGCGGAAGCATGGGCCGGAGTGGGTCGGCGGAGCCGAATTCGAGGACCAGGACGCGCCGGACGCGGTGTACGTCCTCCCCGCGGGGCTGGGCGGGCTGTGGAAGGGGAACTGGGACCCCATGTCGACCGAACCGGTCATGGACATCGGCGACGAGGTCCAGTGGGAGCAGCGGGGGTGGAGGGTCCGTCGGGTCACGCTCGCCACAATGGGTCGTCGCAACCCGTTCCCCGAGGGCGAGGAGACCGACGGCATCGAGCAGTGGCTCGAGGACGTGGAGTCCGGCGATCCGACGCTCACTTGGTTCGCCAAGAACCGGCAGCGATGGCGGTGGATCGAGACCAAGATGGGCTACGTGCTCCGCTCCCGTCGGCGGGACACCAAGAAGCTCGCGGACCGGGAGACGGGCGCCGGGGACGAGGCGTCCTTCACCGGGAAGGCGGTGACCCTGGAGCAGCACCTGGGCGACGTCGAGCGATGGGCGGGAGCACTGGCCAAGAACATCGGCTTCCCGCCTACAATGGTCCGCGATCTGGCGCTGGCGGGGCGGCTGCACGATCTCGGCAAGGCGGACCGGCGGTTTCAGGCGTTGCTCACGGGTGGGTCCCCGATCCTGGCTGCCGCCGGGCAGCTCCTGGCGAAGTCCGGGGCCGATCGTTCGGACCGCCGTGCCGCCGACCGGGCTCGTCGGCGCTCGGGGTATCCTCGCGGGGCCCGTCACGAGCTGATGTCGCTGGCGCTGATCGCGGGCGAACCGTCGATCCGGGAGCAGGCCCACGACTGGGAGCTCGTCCAGCACCTGGTCGCCAGTCACCACGGGTGGTGTCGGCCGTTCGCGCCGGCCGTCGACGACGGCGATCCCGTAGAGGTCGTGGTGAAGCACGGTTCGGTCGAGCTGCGCGGTCGGTCGGACCATGCGCTGGCCTCGTTGGACTCTGGAGTGGCCGACCGGTTCTGGCGGCTGCAGCGGACCTACGGCTGGTGGGGTCTGGCGTGGCTCGAGGCAGTCCTCCGCCTCGCCGACCACCGCGCCAGCGAAGAAGAGGAGGACGGAGCATGATCATCGAGCTGTCGGGGTTGGACGGGTCGAACCCGCTCGGGTTCCTCGCGGCGGTGGGCCTCCTGCGGTGGCTGGTCGACGAGCACGGCTGCACCGACGCCCGGCTGTGGTTTCGGCCGGGGGACTGGCGGGCGCGGATCGACGGGGCGCCCGGGGTGGAGCCGCTGGTGGACGCAGTGGCCATCGACGCCGTGGGTTGGCTGCAGCGGGCGGCCCTGGGCTTCCGGTACGAGGTCTCCAAAGGCAAGGAAGTCCGAGAGGTGGCCGATCTCAAGCCGCCCCCAGAGCGGTTCCGCACCTGGCTGGGGGAGCTGCGGAAGGACCGGGATTGGACCTCGCTGGGATTCGCCGCGGGCTACGCCTCCGAGGGCGGACAGGATCGGAGCGGGATGGTCAAGCCGACCGCGCTCCACTTTACCGCCGGCCAGCAGCAGTTCCTCGGAGCGGTCTGCGAGATCGCCGAGTCGTTGACGACCGACGACGTCCGGGAGGCGCTGATCGGTCCGTGGCGCTACGCACGGGAGGTGAAGTCGCTCTCTTGGGACGCCTCCGTCAGCCGCGACTACGCGTTGCGGTACGGCAACCCCGCCAAGGAGGCCCGCCAGGGCAACCCTGGAGCGGACTGGCTCGCGTTCCACGCGTTGCCGCTGTTCCCCGTGATGGCCCGAGGAGGCCAGGCGGCGACCGCCGGCGCTGGGGGAGGGTGGAAGAACGGCCACTTCCGCTGGCCGCTGTGGGATCAGCCCGCGGGCTTGGGGGCGGTGCGCTCGTTGGTGGTGTCGCGCGACGTGGAGCGGTGGACCGCTGCACAGCGACGCCTGGTTGGCGTGATGGTGGTCTTCGCTTCCGCGATCACCCGGTCGGACCAGGGAGGCTACGGCGCGTTCGGTCCCGCGCACCTCGCAGGTCGGGAGGACGGTGTGGGTAGGTGACGGACCTGTGCGGCGACGCATGCCTCGCTCAGGTCCGACTTGGCAGGATAACGGGCGTCCACCCGACGCCTGCTGCAGCCGGTCGGGAGCCGGGCCAGCTGGTTGCGCGCTCCTGAGCCAGCCCCGGTGACCGGGATGTGGACGTGAAGTCGCGCTGGCCGACTGCCCCAACAGCACGCTTCAACGGGGCCTGGCCGACTGACCGGGATGTGGGCCGCTGGCGGCGCCGAAGGACCGATTGTCGGCCGCGCTTCAACGGGGCCTGCTCGGCGTCAACTACCTTCCATTTCTAGTCCCGGTCCGCTTCACCGCGAGATCCGAACCTAGTGCCAAGGCCCCCTCGGTTCGCCGAACCGGTCCACTGCCCAACGAAGCTGATCCGGTGCCGCTCCCATGCGGACATCCCATGCTTGAGGGCTCGGGCTTACCCGGTGAAGACGGCCATGGGGAACTGAGCCACGCGGCCATCGGAGACTGAGCCACCTCCAGCAACCCGAATCTCGGCTAATCGGCGTTTCGCCGAAGAACACGCTGATGGCCGAGGAGGAGATGCTGAAGGTGGCCGACGTTCATGTACTTCGTAACTTGGTTCTGGCTGAGGGCGTCTCGCAGTGCGAGGTCGCTCGACGGTTCGGGATCTCGCGGAACACGGTGACCCGCTACCTGGACCAACGCGTCGTGCCTGGCGCACGGGTCGAGGGCCCGCGCGCGAGGCCCGCGCAGGATGTGCTTCGGGGGCCCGTGGTCCACATCCTGGAGACGGCGCACGTCACGCGGAAGCAGCGGCTGACGGCGGCGCGCGTCTGCGAGCTGCTGGCCGAGCAGGACATCCAGGACGCGTCCGTTCGCACGGTGCGGCGTCTGATGGCGGAGTACCGCCGCCAGAAGGCTGAGGTGTTCGTGCCGCTCGACTACCTCACCTGCGCATCCTGCGCGCCGATGTTGGATTACACAGGCTCGAACACCATCAATTCCTGCTTAAATGCCGCGAGTTTGACCCTCCGCGCGCTGCTACGCGCCCCTGAGGTTCGCAGCCAACACCGGCAGCGTGAGGACGTCGTCCAGGGGCGCCTCCAGCGGGGTATGTAAGACCAATCAGCGCTCCTCGAGATGCGAGAGGGCGTCGGCTGGTTTATGGTGTGAATCGCGATGCAACGCTTGACCTTCGAGATGCACACGGTCCCGTCAGACACCCCGGCGCTGCTGCGTGAACACCTCTCGCGCTCTCAACCGATCGCGCTCGTGGGGATGCCTGGCACGGGCCGCTCGACAGCATTGCAGCAGGCGGTCAACGGTTCCCCCGTGTTGCGAGTCTCTCTCGGCAACAGCCCTGCCCGTACTGTTCTAGCGATGCGTCAGGCCGCAGCGACCGTGGGCGCTGATCTCCTTCGGACGTTTGCGGATCAGGGAGTAGAGGCGGCACTCGCAGAGCTGGATGCTCGAGTGGGTGATGGACTCGTCGTGATTGATGACGCGGACGCACTGCTTCTCCACACGCCGGACCGGGACGAGTGGACGGATGCGGTGCCAGGAATGGTGGCGCCCATCGACGCGACCTGGGTCGAGTGGCTCCGGAGACGTCGCGGAGCGTCTATCCTTGTCGGTCACCGATGTGCTCTCGATGGGTTTGCCACTGTACGGCACACGTTGAACCCGAAGCGCGGTGAAGAATGGCCGATCACGCTCCGCCACGCGGACGGGGGAGTGCGGGAATGGCCGACTCTCGCCCGGAAGCTGTCATCACGATTGGATCTCTTCTATTTCGCACGGGCGGTCGCTCCGACGATGTCGGCGGATGCCTTCAATGATCTGGTCAAGAACGCCGACCTCTCCGAAATCCTCCCGGTATTCGGGCGGATGTTCCGGGCGGGGGCGGGCCGCTGGGTACGCGCGCTCGACGTGATCCACACGCTAGACGGAGCGGCCGAGTCCGTTGTGCGCTGTGCGTTGCTCAGGGGCGGTGTTGCGTGGGACGCAGAATCCGACTCTTGGCTGGAAGGGGCGCCGGACCTGCTGACTCTACTCTGTAACGAGCACCTTATCACCATCTCTGGCCCAGACAATGGTCGGGACGGCGTCGTCCGCCCAATTGCAGCGCTCGTCGAGAACGGCGCCGTAGAGCGTCTTTCGTCAAGTCGATGCGGCGAGTTAGCGCGGGCTCTAGTACGCACCGTGAACGATCCGCGCACTCTCGACCCGGACGGTGCCGCTGTGGTGTTGGCAGCACACGACCTCGCGGTCCGAGCGGGCCACGTGGACCTTGCTTTGCAGACGGCGCAGCTGCACGTGCAGGGTCTAATCGAGTTGGCCAGGAGACTGAGTGTCGACCAAGGCGACTACTCCGGCGCGTGGCGGCTATACGACCGGACGGAGTCGTTGGTTCCGCTGCGAGATGAACAGAAGGATCGAGGCCAGGCTCGGGTCCGCTCGTACATATTGAACTATCGGGCGTACAATGGGCAACGCGCTGGGGAATTGGACGCTGCTGCGGCTCTCTCGGACGCGACCGAGGCTGTGTTCCTCTGGCCAGAGAACGCCCGGTGGCATCGCCACAAGATTGAGCTCCTGTTCGCGCTCGGTCGCGGTTCGGATGCGCTCACAGCGGTTCACGATGCAGAGAGCCGCGTCGCTCCTCATCCTCAGCGTGCACGCCACCTGCGCGTCTACCCGGCCCGCACTGCGCTACGAGGTGGCGACATCCGATCCGCGCTCGCACTCTTGGAGCTCGGCTCACCACAATGGGTGAGCGACGAGGAGGCTCGCACAGTGGTGCGCTCGATCATCCAGACATGCGAGCGGGGGGTGGAGATCAGGGAGCTGGCCTCTACTGCAGCCCGAATCAACTTCCATTCGACGCTACGATGTTCCCTCACCCGCCTCACGGCGGACGGGAAGAGCTCGTGGATGGCTCGACTCGACGCGATTCACGCTACTGCGACCGAGCGCGAGCCGATGCGGGCGCTCGATGCTCTGGTCGATGCAGTAGCCGGAGAAACGGTACGCCTCGTGAGCAATCCAACACCGTGGCTCACGGATGGCGATGCAGTCCGGAAAGGCGAGCTCCTCAGCGCGGTCGACGTGCTGAACAGCGACATTGGGCTCGACTTCGCGACTGAGCGTTGGTTCGTCGGCCGAATCGAGGGAACCGAACTGCAGGTAATGGATGCTCGCGTCGGACAGTCGCTCGAGATCGCCACCGGTGTCGCTCCGGTGGGAAGCGCGACTGGATTGTGGTTCGGCCGCGCCCCGGTCGACCGGGCAGGATTCCCGTCCGGGCCGGTGAACGAACTCCGCCCAGCTGGGTCGGGTCGGACCCTGACCGAGTTGCGGGAGGAGCTGGAGCGACTCTGGGGCGTCGCGTCGTGACCAGTGTTCTCGACCCGGACCGCTCGGGCGCTCCTGCAGTGTTGCTATTGGATGTTGGCCAGGGAGACGCATCCGTAATCCTCCTTCCGGGCACCCCCCGCCGCGCGATCGTGGTGGACTGCAATGACGATCACGTCGTCGGTCGACACCTTGCCGACTTCGGCGTGGCTCGCCTCGACGCCGTCGTGTTCACGCACTTGGACCTCGATCACATTCGCCATGGGCTCGCATTGGTTCAAGCCTGGGTCGATCGGATCGACCGCGTCTATGTTGCATCCGACGGGCGACTGCTCGATGAAACGACCAAGAAAAACCAGAGGGCCAAGGAACTCTTCGACGCCCTCCTGGCCCTTGAAGCACGGGGTGAACAGCAGGGTTTGACCCTGCTCTCGCCACAGCGTGGACTCGACCTCGCAATCGGGGAGGGGTGGCGGGTTCGCCTGGTAGCACCATTCTACGGCGAAACGATGAAGCAGGACCGAGGTGGTAGGAAGCCAACCACTAACGAGCATAGCGCCATAGTTCGCGTGGAGCGCGACCAACCGGGCGAGAAACGCACGTCCGTCCTCATCGGAGGGGATGCGCCGCTCTCTGTCTGGAAGGATCTCCCGAGTTCGGAGTGTGCGGCGGAGGTGTTCCGCATCCCTCATCATGGCGGCTCCCTGGACGAAGGCAGTGTTCCCGACGGTTGGTCTGCCGCGACACTCTACGAGAAGGTCGTACCGACGCATGCTGTTCTCTCGGTCGGCACCTCGAACGGCCATGGACATCCCACCCCAGAGTGGCGAGCTCCGCTGGTGGGGACCGTCGGCTGTCGCGTGCGTTGCACCCAGGTGACTCGGGAGTGTCATCCTGTCACGTCCGATTCGGAGGAGTCCAATCGGCGCAGGAAGACGGTGCTGTCGATGCGGGGGCAGGCGGAGCCGGCTTGGCGCCACCTCACTTCGAAGGGAGGATCGACACGACGCGGTGACTTTCACGAGGTGCCCTGCGCCGGAACTGTGTCCGTGGCGCTCGCTTCAGACGGAAGTGTTCATGTGCGGCCCCTTCCCTACGATCACGAGCAGGTCATCGGACTCTGGAGCCACCCCTGGTGCAGGCCAGCCGCTCCCACACCAAGTGCCGGCGAAGACACCCGGGATCCGATCGATGCCGTGCTCGATGAACTTGTCGGAAAGGTAGTTCCGCCCGGGGGAGCCGCTGGCTGATCATGTGGGCCGCGTTGAAGGGCCGTGCCGAAGCCTACGTCGCCGAACAGTGGCCCATCAGCCACGCACGGAGGCCTGAGCCGCGACCCCGGGTGATCTCCGCGAGAGGAGGTCAGCGTGGCGCGGAAGATCACGGACCAGCGGGAGGCGGAGGCGTGCCTGGCGGCAGTGGAGGCGAGCGGGCACTGACCGGGATGTGGGACCTGCGGCGCCACCTGTCGACAGCGCCTCCGCCGCGGCTTCAACGGGGCCCGGTCGACTGACCGGGATGTGGGACGTCGCCGAGCTCCCCGAGCACTGCCCGAGCACCACGCTTCAACGGGGCCCGGTCGACTGACCGGGATGTGGGGAGGTAAGCTACCCCCGAGGTGCTGATGCGGTACGGGCTTCAACGGGGCCCGGTCGACTGACCGGGATGTGGGCTCCAGTCCATCCTGGACTGGGCGCGGGAGCTGGAGCTGCTTCAACGGGGCCCGGTCGACTGACCGGGATGTGGGGGCTGGCGAGCTCGGCGCTTCTGCCAGACGCCTTCCGTGAGCTTCAACGGGGCCCGGTCGACTGACCGGGATGTGGGACCACGACATCGCGGTTCCGGCGACGTGGTCAGCGAGCTTCAACGGGGCCCGGTCGACTGACCGGGATGTGGGTCGGACATCTTGCGGGAGGCCATCCCCGCGCTCACCAAGCTTCAACGGGGCCCGGTCGACTGACCGGGATGTGGGGCACTGGGACGACAACCCCGAGAACAACCGGCCAGAGCTTCAACGGGGCCCGGTCGACTGACCGGGATGTGGGCGCGGACCCGAGCGAGGCGGTGCAGCGCAACGCCGCGCTTCAACGGGGCCCGGTCGACTGACCGGGATGTGGGCGCCGCGGTCCCGATCGACTTGCCAGCGTCGTTGAACGGGCTTCAACGGGGCCCGGTCGACTGACCGGGATGTGGGGCCCTGCTGGCGTATCGGGCCGAAGGATTGTCGGTGCTTCAACGGGGCCCGGTCGACTGACCGGGATGTGGGCCAGCAACCCCCGGTCCACCAGCGAGCCGAGCGCCTTGCTTCAACGGGGCCCGGTCGACTGACCGGGATGTGGGGACGAGCGAGGACCCGGCGCCCAGGTATGGCGCCTCGCTTCAACGGGGCCCGGTCGACTGACCGGGATGTGGGACGTCGGCGAGGACGGGATCCTCCCCAACGTGGCGAAGCTTCAACGGGGCCCGGTCGACTGACCGGGATGTGGGGTAAGCGGTGGATGTTGCTCGACGAGGTCGAGCGGCTTCAACGGGGCCCGGTCGACTGACCGGGATGTGGGTGCGAGCGCATCGGGATGCGACAGGTCGACACCGACGCTTCAACGGGGCCCGGTCGACTGACCGGGATGTGGGACCGTGT
>JBEBJC010000637.1:0-5157 GCA_040080105.1 Myxococcota bacterium | reverse complement strand
ATCGTGGAAAGGTCGTACAGCAGCACCGCGCCCACCCCAATCCGGATCGCGGCGAGCATGTGCGGGACCTCGCGCCGGTCCCACCACCCGACCCACCGCGCGATCACGGCGACCTCTTCACGGTGACCACGTGGCGCGGCCGCTCCGCCGGGTCGCGAGGCGCGCCCGGCAACGTGGTGTGCGTGCGCACCATCGACACCTCGACCTCCGAGACCTCCGGCATCGCCGCGAGCGCCCGCCGGCCGACCCACTGGGCGAACCGCTCGTACATCGCGCTCGGCTTGGTCCGATACCCGCCGGAGTCCGCGATCCCGCGGACGCGGCGGTACTCGAGCACCCGCGCGTCCCACCGGCGCTCCGGGTCGACGCGGCGATACACGATCCGCCACCCGGAAGGGTCGCGCACCCGCACGGTGAGCCGCTCGGGGAAGTTGTCGGGGTTCGCGAACAATCCCCAGGCCTGACCGGTGCCGGTCAGCCGCAGCGCCGGGCGAACCGGGGCCAACGCGGCGCGGTGTGCCCCGCCGATCACCCCGGTGACCGCGACCACCTGCTGACCGAGCGCGTCCGGGGTCGTGGGCCACCCGAGCGCCGACAGGCGCGACGCCCACTGCGCCACCTCGTCGGCCGAGACCGGGTTCTTCAGGTCGTTGGGGGTCACCACGTGGGGGAGCGGGGCGGCGGCGAGCCCGTGCACCGCGATCACCCCGGCGAGGAGGGCCGCCCGAACCTTGGGCCACCGGTCGTTCCACATGCCGGCCCGCCTAACGCGAACGGGCGATCAGGTGAACAGGGACAACCACCGGCGCCGCGGGCGGTCCGGGCGTTCGCTCGCGATCCGCAGCAGCAGCTGCTTCGGCTGCTCGTCGGTCGGATCGAGGTCGGCGGCCTCCCGCAGGTGCTCCGCTGCCACCTCGAGATCGCGGCGCTGGTACGCCCGCTCCCCCAGCGCGACGTGCGCGCGACACCGCTGCACCGGGTCCTGCTCGCGCAGCAGCAACGCCACCGGATCGTCGACCCTCACTCTGCCCTCCGACGCGGGCCCGCACCCTACCGCCGGACAGGCCCCCGGTTCAAGCCGCCGCGCGGGTCGGCAGGAGGAACCGCACCGATGGGCCGACGGTGTACCGGACCCGGCCGCGCGCGGCGACGTAGAAGTCCCCGTCGATCATCAGCTGGATCGGTTCGTCGCTTCGGAACACGAGCTGCGCGGCCAGGTTCGACCGGTTCTCGGGTCGGCGGACGCCGCGGCCGCGGTACAGCGACGGCAGCTCGCGCGCCACGTCGGACACCGAGCCGCCCATCGCGACGAACTGGAACCGGTCGGGATCTTCGGCCGCGCGGGGGAACACCTGGAACCCGAGCCCCATCTGCTCGATCGAACCCAGCGCGACGGCGACCCACCGATCCCCTCCGAGGTCGACGCCGTCCACCTCGACGCGGCCGGAGTACGGTCGGGTCAGCCGGCGGATCAGCGGCCCCCCGACCAACGCGCTCATCGCGCCGCGAGCGAGCAGCCACCCGGCCGACAACGGCGTGGGATCGGGGCGCTCGTAATACAGCTCCAGGAACCGGGCGATGATGCCGTTCCCCGACAGGAACCCGAAGAACGGGGGCTGGTCGTCCACCTCGACCCGGAGCAGCCGGCGGGTGACGGTGGGCAGCGGATCGCCGGTGTGGATCGCCTCCACCACCCGGCCGAGCATCGTCTCGGCGTCGACTCGCACGCCGACGCTGTCCGCGACGATGTTCATCGTCCCGCCGCGGAGCAGCGCCAGCGCCGGCATCGGGGCATCGCCCCACACCCGCGCCGCGGCCGTGATCACCTGGTGCAGCGTCCCGTCGCCCCCGTTGACACACAGCACCTCGGTCCCGCGATCGCGGAACCGGCGCACGGTCTGCGCGAGCGCGCCGAGGTCGGACGGCGACACCAGCTCTCCGCGCTCACCCAGCACGTAGGCGAGCGCGGGCTGCAGCTGAGGGTTGTTGCGGTTGTGGCGGGAGCGCGGGTTCGTCACCACCGCGACGGTCATTCGTCCCTCGGGGCCAGACCCGTAGCACGCCCGGCACGGGCGCGCGACGGGCTTGGGTGGAGCGGCGGAGCGGCGACGCGGCCCCTACGGAGTCCTGGAGGGATCGTTCCCCCTCACCCCTTCCCTCTCCCCCGATGCGGGGGGAGAGGGGGATCGGCCTGGGCAATCCCGCAATCCAGGAACAACGGCTTCAGAACGTGACGGTGACCTCGTCCTTCGCGCGGTCGTCCTGGCCCTTCATCGAGCCGATGGTGTACTTCACCGTCTGGCCCGGCCGGCCGCGCACCACCACCGAGTGGACCTTGGTGAGGTTGTCGTCCTTGCGCTCGAAGTCGTTCTCGCCCTTCACCAGGGTCCGCGCGGGCTCGTTCGTGAGCCAGTTGATCACGGCCCGGCTGTCGCCCGCCTTCTTCACGTGGACGTTGCTGATCACGAGGTCGCCGCCGCCCCCGCGCTTGCCCTTCTCGGACTTCCCGTCGCGCGCGTCGCGCGGCGCCTTCGCCCCGAGCGCCGCGACCGGGTTGACCATCCCGTAGCCGTAGGTCGGGTCCCACCCCCGCGCGCCGAGATCCGAAGCGGTGCCGGTGAGGACCTTCTTGATCTGGTCCGGGTCGTGCACGCCGTTCGCGTACACGAGCGCAGCCACACCCGCGACGTGCGGCGTGGCCATCGAGGTGCCCTGGAGGAAGTGGTAGGCCCACACGCCGTTGAGGCGGGTCTCCTGCAGCACTCCGTCTTGCTGGCCGTCGCCGTTGAGGTCGGCGGTGGTGTCGCCGCCGGGGGCCACCAGCTCGATCTGCTTGCCTTGGTTCGAGTAGAACGTGACCTCGCGCTTCGCGTCGACCGCACCCACCGCGATCGGCGTGTCGAGCGCCGCCGGGAACCCGATGAAGTCGGTGAACCCGTCGTTGCCGGTCGCCGCCACCACGGTGACGTCGTTCTCGTACGCGTACGCGACCGCGTCGGCCACCGCCTCCGAGCTCACCGGCGAACCCAGCGACAGGTTGATGATGTTCGCGCCGTTGTCGACGGCCCAGATGATGCCCTGGGCCACGCCGGTGTTGTCACCCGAGCCGTTCGCGTCGAGGACCCGGACCGGCAGGATCGACACCTTCGGCGCGACCCCGACGGTGCCGATGCCGTTGTTCGACGCCTGGCCGATCGTGCCGGCGACGTGGGAGCCGTGCCCGTTCTCGTCCTGGGGGTTGCTGTCGCCGTCGACGAAGTCCTTGCCCCGCAGCAGCTTGAAGAACCCGTCGTCGTTCGCCGACACGCCGGTGTCGACCACCGCCACGACCACCCCTTGCCCTTGGGTGATCTTCCACGCCTGGTCGACGTTGAGCGCCTGCATGTGCCACTGGTACTGCCAGTACGGATCGTTGGGGACGCCAGCGCCCTTGACCTCGCTCACCACCTCGACCCAGTCGACCTCGGGCTGGGCCTCCAGCTTCCGGACCACCTCCTCCATCGGCCGCGAGGTCCGGATCCGGATCGTGCGGCCGAGCCCGAGCTGCTCCGCGATCTCGCGCCGCTTCGGGGCGTCGCCGTCGTGGACGCGCCGAGAGCTCTCGAGCCCGAGCTCGCCGAACGCGCCGTCGAGCTTGCCGCGACCGGTGCGCACGCGCCCGCCGCCCAGATCGAGGGAGTCGACCCCGGGCGCCAGCTTCACCACGTACTCGTTCTTCCGGCGCGAGCGCTCGAACTGGGCGCCGGTCGGAGACTTCTCGCGCTCGCCCCCACGCTTCAGCTCACTCGCACCCACCATGAGCTTCTTCGTGTCGGCCTTCGCGCCCTTCGTCGCGTCCTCGCCGGGGACCGGGTTCTCCCCGGAGCCGAGGCCGGCGCAGCCGAGTCCGACCGCCAACGTGGTGAGCAGCGTGCAACCCAAGAGCAGTGGTTTCGACATCGATCCGTTCTCCCGTCGCGACGGACCGGACGGAGGTCCGGTCTCGACACCGTTTGGACGACTCGGGGCTCGGGGCCATTCGACCCGATCCGTCATCTTTCGAACACTCCGCGTTCCGGAGGCTCGAACGGAGGTTAACCAGGCATCCCCCGCCCGCGCTCGGTGATCGTCGGGTGATCAGGGGACGGAGTCCGCGCTCCAGGTTCCGGCGGGCCCGTGCTCCGTCACCAGCACGAGCTCGACACCCCCCCGATCACGCCGACACACCTCGAGGGCCAAGGTTCGATGTCCGAGTGAGTTGGCCCGCACCGGGACACACCGCCAGCCGACCGTGACGGTGGCGGGGGTGGTGGTGAGCCGAGCCTGGTCCTCGGCTCCGATCGACAGCTCCACCCCCGGCGGCGTCGAGAGGATCGGCACCTTCGCCACACACGCCGCCAGCCAGAGGATCACCGCCCCCCTCCCGCTGCGTCGAGCGCGGCAGGGTCGTCGAGCCGCAGGTAGACCTCCCCGTCGACCACGTCCATCTGGACGAGGTGCGCGAGCAACGTAGCCAGGGGCGCACCCTCCTCGGACGGCTCGAGCCCCGGCAGCTCGAACTGCCGCCCACGCAGCCACCACCCGAGTTGGAGCTTCCCCACGCGCAGCTCGTCGGGCGACACGAGCGGCCTGCCGCCCCGGACCTCCAGCTCGCCGCGGAACCCGACGTTCCAACACCGACCGGTCTCACCGATGCGGGCCTCCAGCGCGACCTCCCCCCCGCGGATCGCGAGCCACGCCGGGAGGTCGAACTGCTCGCGCATCAGGAACGACGCTTCGCGCCCGGACAACGCGAGCGGGGACTCGGGGTGGTCGCGGTACGCGTCGAGGCGGCGCCGCAGCTGCACCATCTCGGACAGCGAGAGATCTTCCCGCGGAAGCGCTTCACACTCGACCGCGCTGGCGGCGACGTACGCCCACCCAGCGCCCCCTGTGAGCAGCGCCAGGGCCGCCGCGACACATGCGGCGGCCATCCACCGCGCCGAGACGCGGCGCCAGAACACCGGGCGCTCTGCGGAGCCGGAGCCCGCCGAACGATCGAGGCCCTCGGTCAGCAGGGGCAGGGCCGGGCGCGGTTGGCACCGCGCCTAGAACGGGATGTCGTCGTCCGGCGCGCCGCCGCCGCCGCCGCCGAAGTCCCCGCCGCCGCCGCCGCCGCTGCCGCCACCACTGGACCCC
>JBEBJC010000636.1:0-5169 GCA_040080105.1 Myxococcota bacterium | reverse complement strand
CTCCCCCGCGAGCTGCGGCCCGCTCGACACCGGCGCGATCGAGGCCCCCGTCGACGGCGACTGCACGGCCCCGCCGCCGACCGGCACGTTCACCCCGGTGGTCGAGTGGCGCGACGAGTCGATCGGGCCCGCGTACACCACCCCGGTGGTGGGCCAGCTCACCGACGACGACGGCGACGGTGACGTGGACGGCGACGACACCCCCGACATCGTGGTGTCGTCCGCGGCCGGCACGATGGTCGCGGTGTCCGGCGACGGGTCCGGCACCCACTGGTCGGTGCCGAACCTCGGGTCCGAGCCCGCGACCGCGGCCCTGGGAGACCTCGACGGCGACGGCGACGCCGACGTGGCGGTGGCCGGCAACGGGTTCGTCGGGGCGGTGAACGGCCAGACGGGCGCCGTGCAGTGGCTCGCGACCGACCTCGCGATCAACGTCAAGCCGGTGTGCGGCGGGGTCGGGATCGCCGACCTCGACGGGAACGGCAAGGCGGAGGTGGTGCTCGGTAACCTGATCTTCGACGGGCGGACCGGCGGCCTGCGCGGCACCGGTCCCCACGGCATCGGCTCGGGCCACTCGTCCGCGCTGGCGGCGTTCGGCGTCGCGGCCGACATCGACGCCGATGGCGACCAGGAGGTCGTCGTCGGCAACGCGCTGTACGACATCGACGGCAACGCCCTGTGGTTCAACGGCCAGCCGGACGGCTTCGTCGCAGTAGCGAACTTCGACGACGACGTCCAGGGCGAGATCGTGGTCAGCTGGTTTCCCGGCAACGTTCGCCTGCAGGACGACGACGGCTCGGTCGCGTGGCAGGTGGGCCCGAACCTCACCGGCCCGACGATCGGCCCGCCCACGGTGGCCGACTTCGACGGCGACGGCGAGCCCGAGATCGGGGTCGCCGGGAACAACGTGTACGTGGTGCTCGAGACCGACGGCTCGACCAAGTGGACCCGCGCGGTGCAGGACTTCTCCAGCGGGTTCACCGGCTCGTCGGTGTTCGACTTCGAAGGCGACGGCAAGGCCGAGGTCGTGTACGCGGACGAGAACGACGTGTGGGTGTTCGACGGCGCGACGGGGGCGGTGAAGCTCCAGCAGCCCGAGCACAGCAGCGCGACCTGCTCGGAGTACCCGTCGGTCGCCGACGTGGACGGCGACGGCCACGCCGAGATCGTGTACACGTCCTCGGCGTACTCGGGCCCCGAGAACGGGCTGCGGGTGATCGGCGACCTCGACGACAGCTGGATGACCGGACGCGAGTGGTGGAATCAGCACGGGTACGCGATCACCAACATCGGCGGCGATGGGGTCGCCCCGGCGGACCCACTGCCGAACTGGCCATCGTACAACAACTTCCGCTCGGGCGACGTGACCGCGGTCACCGGCAACCGGCAGGCCGACGCGTCGATCGCGGCGGGCGACGCGTGTGACCTCCAGTGTGGTGAGGGCCACCTGTACGTGGTGGTGCACGTGGGCAACGCCGGCGCCGACGACCTGCCCGCCGGGGTCCCGGTGACGGTGTGGACCGCGCGTGGGTCGGTGGCCGAGGCGCTCGCGACCTGGCGCACCCCCGCGGCGCTGTCCCCTGGGCAGGGCAGCGTGGGCCATCGGTTCGACCTCGATCCGGCGCAGATCGGGGACCGCCTGTGGGCGGTGGCCGACGACGACGGGACGGGCGCGGGCACGGTGGATGAGTGCCACGAGGACAACAACGAGGTCGAGCTGACCCTCTGCCCCTGATCGGGCCCGCCGTCAGCGCCGACGCGCGCCGACCGCGGCCCGCACCCGGTCGAGCACCCGCCCGGTGACCTCGCGCGCGCGGGTCGCGCCGGCCAGCAGCAAGTCCTCCATGTCGGCAGGGCGCGCCATCCACGCGTCGTACCGCGCGCGCGGGGCGGCGAGGCGCTCCTCCAGCGCGTCGGCCAGCGCCTGCTTCGCCTCGCCCCACGACAGCCCGCCGCGGTACCGCTCGGCCAGCGCCTCGATCTCCGGCGGGGTGAGCAACGCGCGGTGGATCTGGAACACGTTCGACGCGGCCGGGTCCTTCGGCTCGCCGGGACCGGTGCTGTCGGTGACGATCCGCATCACCGACTTGCGCAGCTGCTTCGCCGGGGCGAAGCACGGCACCACGTTGCCGTAGCTCTTGCTCATCTTCCGGCCGTCGACCCCCGGGATCACGGCCACCTCCTTGCGGATCATCGCCTCGGGCAGGTGGAGCGTGCCCTCGCCGAACGCGTGGTTCAGCCGCTGGGCGATGTCGCGCGCGATCTCCACGTGCTGCACCTGGTCCTGGCCCACCGGCACCAGGTCGGCGTCGACGATCAGGATGTCGGCGGCCATCAACACCGGGTAGGTGTACAGCCCCATGTTCACCCCGGCGTCCTCGTCCTGGCCGTCGGCGATGTTCTGGTCCCGCGCGGCCTTGTACGCGTGGGCCTTGTTCATGAACCCCTTCGGGGTCATACACGCGAGCAGCCACGACAGCTCGAACACCTCGGGGATGTCGGACTGGCGGTACACCAGCGTGCGCGACGGGTCGAGCCCGAACGCGAGCCAGGTGGCGGTCACGTCGTAGGTCATCGCCCGCAGGTCGGACGCGTCGCGCACCGAGGTGAGCGCGTGGTAGTCGGCGATGAAGTACGCGGCGTTCGTGTCGGGCCGCTCGGCCAGCTCGAGCGCGGGGAGGATCGCGCCGAGCCAATTGCCGACGTGCGGGACTCCGCTCGGCTTGATCCCGGTCAGCGCCATCTTCCGCTCCACGACGACCTCCCGTCCCGCGACTAACGCGGCGCCTGGTGGTCGCCGACGCAAAGCGGATCCGCGGACCAAAATCTGTCCGCCGGTCCGTTATGGTGGCTGCTTCGCGCAGGAGGATCCTCGTCATGCTCCCACTCACCACCCGCGTGGTCGTGATCGGCGCCGGCCCGGCCGGCCTGTCTGCAGCGCTCGCCCTCAAGGAGCGCGGCTTCCGCGACGTGACCGTGCTCGAGAAGGAGGCGGGGGTCGGCGGGAAGTGCCACGGCATCGAGGTCGAAGGCAAGGTGTTCGACCTCGGCGCCAACCTCACCACCCCCCGGTACGTCAACGTGCGGGCGCTCGCGCAGCGCCTGGGCATGACCCTGCGCAAGGTGCCCGAGCGGCGGATCGTGACGCTGGGCACCGAGCAGTTCGAGTCACTCGCCGACGCGAACCTGCTCGAGCGGCTGGTGGTGCGGGGCGGGGCGTCGCTGTACGCGCGGATGCGCCACCTCACCGGGATCGATCGCCACGGGTACGCGCGCCTGCGCGACGGGGTCGAGCAGCCGTTCTCGACCTGGCTCACCCGCCACGGGCTCGGGATGTTCGCCGAGCTGTTCGAGGTGCTGTTCGTGGCGTACGGCTACGGCGAGATGGGCGATCTGCCGGCGGCCTACGCGCTCAAGTTCTTCGACCGGATCCACATCCAGGCGTCGGTCGACACGGTGCTCGGCAAGGAAGTGCCGTTCTCGATGGACTTCGCCGAAGGGTTCCAGGAGCTGTGGGAGCGGGTCGACCGCGAGTTCGACATCGACACGAAGCGCGAGGCGGCCGTGCACGCGGTGAACCGCTCGCCGCGCGGGGTCGAGGTGGACTACACCCACGACGGCGCGCGCCGCACCGAGCGGTTCGACAAGCTGATCCTCGCGTGCCCGCTGCAGGACACGCCGGCGTTCCTCGACACGTCGCCCACCGAAGACCGCCTGTTCCGCCAGATCAGGACCCAGGAGTACTTCGTGACCCTCGCGCGGCTGTCGGCCGTGCCCGACGTGTCGACCTACGTATACCCGTACGCCCGCCGGTTCACCCCGGGCCAGCCCACGGTGTTCTACCCGCCGGGCGAGCCCGACGCCGACGGGATGTTCGTGTTCTACGCCTACGGGGGTCCCGGGGTCGACCGCGAGGGGGTGCGGGCCAACCTCACCACCGCGGTGCGAGACCTCGGCGGGCGGGTCGACCAGATCGTGCACACCCAGCGCTGGCGGTACTTCCCGCACGTGTCGAGCGCGGCGATGCTCGGCGGGTTCTACGACGACCTCGAGGCGCTCCAGGGCGAGTTCCACACGTTCTACACCGGGGAGCTGCTGTCCTTCACGCTGGTGGAGCTGATCCACAACTACTCGCGCAACCTCGTGGACCGGCACTTCGCGTGATCGACCGGTCGGCCACCGCGCTGGTCGAGGCGCTCGCGGCGGGCCGGTGCTCGCCGGTCGAGGTGGTCGACGCCGCGATCGCGCGGATCGAGGAGGTCAACGGCGCGCTCAACGCGGTCGTCGCCACCCGGTTCGCCGAGGCGCGCGAAGAGGCGAGGGTCGCGGAGCGCCGGCTGCGCGCGGGGGAGCGCCTGCCGCTGCTCGGCGTCCCGTGTACGGTCAAGGAGTTCCTCGCGGTGCGCGGGATGCCGCACACCGCCGGGATCGCCCACCGGCGGAGGGTGGTGGCCGATCGCGACGCGACCGTGGTGCGGCGGGTGCGGGCGGCCGGCGCGATCGTGCTCGGGGTCACAAACGCGCCCGAAGGTGGGCTGTGGCCCGAGACCAACAACCCGGTGCACGGGCGCACCCACAACCCGCACGACCTCGCGCGCACCCCTGGCGGCAGCTCGGGCGGCGAGGGGGCGATCCTCGCCGCGGGCGGGGTGCCGTTCGGCCTCGGGTCGGACGTGGGCGGCTCGGTGCGGATCCCGGCCCACTTCTGCGGGATCTGCAGCCACAAGCCGACCGGGGGCACGGTGCCCGCGACCGGCCACTTCCCGCACCCGCCCGGGGTGCGCGACGCCTCCGGGTGGCTCGACCGGCCGATGGGGATCGGCCCGATGGCGAGGACCGTCGCCGACCTGCGGCGAGTGCTGGCGGTGATCGCCGGTCCCGACGGCCTCGACCCCCAGTGTGACCAGCGGCTCGAGCTCGACGCCGAGGTCGACTGGTCGAAGCTCGAGGTGGTGGCGATGCCGACCAACGGCACGTTCCGGCCCACGCGCGAGACCGAGGCGGCGGTGCACCAGTCGGCGCTCGCGCTGGTCGAGCGCGGCGCCAAGCTCAGGCCGTGGAGGGGGCCGGACCTGTCGCGCGGGTTCGAGCAGTGGGCCGCGGTGCTCGCGGCGTCGGGCGAGACCTACGCCGACCTCGTGACCCGCGAGGGGGAGGCCGGGTGGGCAC
>JBEBJC010000635.1:0-5175 GCA_040080105.1 Myxococcota bacterium | reverse complement strand
GGCGACGACCGACGCGGTGGTGATCCTGGCGCACGGGTTCTCGCGGTCCGAGGCGCAGATGGTCGACCTCGCCGCGCACGTCGCGAGCTGGGGGATTCCGGTCGCCACGCAGTCGATGTGCCACGCGACCCCGTTCGACAACGACCCCGACACCGACGCGGCCGCCCTGGTGGCGCTCGCGGACCAGGTGGGGGCCGGGCGGCGGATCTACCTCGGGCACTCGGCGGGCGGCCTGCGGTCGGTGCTCGCGGCCGCCGCGGATCCCACCGCGATCGGGGTGTTGGGGCTCGACCTGGTCGACGCCGCGAACGAGGCGTTGGACGCAGCCCCCACCCTGGCGGTCCCGCTGTACGGCCTGCAGGGGGAGCCGAGCTCGTGTAACGCCGACGGGAACGGGTGGGCGGTGGTGGACGCGGCCGCGACCTCGGTCGCGCTCGGGGTGGTCGACGCGGACCACTGCGACTTCGAGAGCCCGACGAACGCGTTGTGCACGACGTTCTGCAGCGCGGCCGGCGACACGTTCGGCGACCCGGAGATCCACGACGTGATCTTCGGCCTCGCGACGGCGTTCGTGGTGTGGCAGTCTGGGGTGGAGCCGGCGGCGGAGGGGTGGTGGGATCCCCAAGGCGACGGATACAAGGTGCTCGTCGCCAGTGGGGCGGTGGTACCGCTGTAATCCGCGTACCGCCACCCGCGGGCATGGACGAAGCTCCATTGACTGTCACGTGGCTTACGGTGGTAGCGGAACCGTCGCGGCGCCGATACGATGTGTCATGGAACGCAAGCGCCAACCACCAGCTGCGCACGGTGCTTCCGAATCCCCTGGGAACCAGCTCCTGTCGACAGGCGGTGGTGGGAAGGACGCCGACGGACCCGGTGTGAGAAGCCCTGGACCAGCAGGCACCGTCGATCTTGGCGCGCCGCACGCTCGTCCTTCGGGCAGACCGGAGCGGCGAACGCAGGTACGATCCGAGTTCTCCACCTCTGGCCTGGCACCTGCAACCCGAGGCTGGCCATTCCACAAGATCGACCTCCAGCTTGGTTCGGTCACTCTTCAAGGCTACACAGCCCAACTGGTCGGCGCGTTGTTCTGTTCGCCGCTTCTCGATGTGCACCCCCAGCTTCCAGCTCTTCGGGAAGCACATAGGGGATGGAACGAGCGGATGAATCTCGCGTCTTCCGCGGTCGTCGATCGACTGCACCTGTGGGATCTGTGGTCTGACTGCGTGCCAGGTGCCTCTGTCAGGGCAGCGTCCATCATCGCCGACTACTGCCTGTTGTTCACGGTGATGGACGACATTGCGGAGCAGTACTTCACAGCCGATGATTTCGTGGAGCCCGACGGGGCACTCACAGATGTCGTCTCGGTGATGGCGGGTCGCGCGCCGCGAGGGGGCTCCGCGGCTCGCTACCCACATTATGCACGGCTGATCGAGGTGAGCCTCGATTTGCGCACACGCATCCTCGAATGCGGTGCATCAGCGGCGATGTTCCAACTCTTTTTGGACGGAATGGATCGGTACCGTCGCGGCGTCGTCCAGCAGGTGTACATGTCGCAACACAACCTCTCTGTGTCGCGGGAGACCCAACTCTACAATCGTTTCCTTAACGTAGCTATGGACCCCACCATCGTGCTGCTGTGCATCGTGGACGGCATCGACATCGGTCTCGACATGGCCGAACACCCGATGATGGAGCGGCTGCACATCGCCCTCTGCAGGATCAGCGCGGCGATGAACGACATAATCTCCTTTCCCAAGGAGGTGCAGCAGGGATTCGGCGACGCACAGTATCACAACCTCGTCGCCGCCAGCTTCAACGAACTGTCCAGACTCCAGCATGTCTCGAATCCACTTGAACTGGCGATTGCGAGGTCCTTCGACTTCCACAACAACGAGTTCCGCGACGCGTTGGAGATCGGAAGCGATGTCTCGGCAGGAAGGCCACACCTGACCCGCTATGTGCGAATGGGGCTGCGGGCTCACAGGTCGTTCATGGTCTGGTGCCTGTCGGCAGACCGCTATCGGGCGGCGATGGGAGTTAGCGAAGTGGTACTGTCGGACAAACGAGTGCGCATCGTGTGGCCGAAGCCCGACCGCTCAGTCTGACCGTCCCACTTCGGGTGGGGATACCACGCAGCGACGACCGGCAGCGCCTTGTGGTGCTAGTATTCCCCCATGACTGGTCAGCTCTTTCGGCTGTTCGACCGTTTCAACCCGTCTGGGCTCGATCCGACCCAACTGTTGCGTGCCCGTCTCGTAACTGGTTTCTCGCTCGTTGTGGGTATCTGGGTCCCGGTCTTCTCGGTCGTCGCTGTGCTGGGGATGGGAGCATGGCGCACCGGTTTGGGAATCGGCCTGTGTGGCGGGGGGATGTTCCTGTCACCGATCGTGATGAGGCGTTGGGGTCTGGCCGCAGGCGGCAACCTCACGACGGCTTCGATGTTCGGCGCGGCCCTGTGCTCCTCGTTGTTCAACGGCGGCGTAGAGATTCAAACCCATATGACCTTCGCCCTCGCTCCGGTGTTGGCCGCGTCGCTTGCTGGTATTCCCAGTGCAGTGCGCTGGACAGTACTTGTCATCGTATCTACGGTCGGTCTGTTCGCCCTTTCGTATTTCCAGGTGCCGCTTCCCTCGGAGGTCCCCTCCGAGTACCGACCCCTGTTCCAGTTGATGTGTGCATGTACGGTGTCCGTCATGTTGGTATGCCTGGTCGTTCTGTACGAGTTCACTCGTGACCAGGTGACGGTTGCACTTAGGAGAAGTCAGGAGGACCTAGCCGCGATTGTCGACACAGCCCCCGATGGACTCCTTGTCATTGACGCGAATGGGCAGCTGGCACGGGTGAACCCCGCCGCAGAACGACTGTTCGGCGCGCCAGCCGAAACGCTCTCGCAGGCATCGTTCCTGCTGCTCTTCCCAAAGGGATTCGAACTGTCGGACGGAGCGTTCGCGGTCGACGTGCCCTCCAGACGGGCCGACGGCCGCCTGTTCCCTGCCGACATCGCCGTGGGGCGGCTCGCGGGTGAGGAGAACGCCCCCTACGTGGCGATCGTGCGCGACGTGACCGCGCGCCACGAGGCCGAGCGCTCGCTGGCCGAGGCGCGCGACAAGGCGATCCAAGCGAGCCGGGCCAAGAGCACGTTCCTCGCCAACATGAGCCACGAGCTCCGCACCCCGCTCAACGCGATCATGGGCTACGCCGAGCTGATCGGGGAGGAGATCGAGTTCGGCGACCCCGACAACGCCCTCGAGGACGTGCCGAAGATCGTGACCGCCGGCAAGCACCTGATGGCGCTGATCGACCACGTGCTCGACCTGTCGAAGATCGAGGCGGGCAAGCTCGTGCTCGACCGGACCGAGGTACCGCTCGACCCACTGGTCGAGGAGGTGATGGCCACGATCCGGCCGCTCGGCGCCAAGCGGAGCAACGCCGTGACCTGCCTGGTCGAAGGGCCGCTCGGCACCGTGATCAACGACCCGCTCCGGCTCAAGCAGGTGCTGATCAACCTGCTGTCGAACGCGACCAAGTTCACCGAGCGCGGGGTGGTGGGGCTGGTGGCGCGCCGGCTCCCGCCGAACCTGGCGAGCCCCGAGCGGGTGCAGTTCCTGGTGTCGGACACAGGCATCGGGATGTCCGAGGAGCAGCTGGCGAAGGTGTTCGACGACTTCGTGCAGGGCGACGCGTCCACCACCCGCCGGTTCGGCGGGACCGGCCTCGGGCTGTCGATCAGCCGCCGGATCGTCCGGATGATGGGCGGCGACGTGACCGTGACCAGCGAGCCCGGCGTGGGCTCGGTGTTCACGGTGGAGGTGCCGATAGCACCCCCGTCGACCCGCGTGTCGACCCCACCCCCGGTGATGGTGCGCGGCGGGGTGCTGGTCATCGACCACGACGCGTGGACCCGCGAGCTGCTCGCCCGGACCTTCGGCCGCGCCGGGATCCCGGTGGCGGTGGCGCCCGAGGTCGAGACCGGGGTCGAGCTCGCGGTGCGGCTGATGCCGCGGGTGATCGTGCTCGACGTGCTCGCCCCCGACCGCGACGGCTGGTCGGTGCTCCGCCGCCTGCGCGAGAACCCGGTCACCCGCGAGATCCCGGTGGTGGTGCTCACGATGCGCGGCGACGAGAACGTCGCGTTGGCGCTGGGCGCGTCGCAGCTCGTGGACAAGTCGGCCGACCGCGACGAGCTGCTCGAGGTGGTGCGGCGGATGTTGCCGGTGCAACCTGGCCACGCGCTGGTGATCGAAGACGACGAAGCGCTGCGCGAGATCCTCGTGCGCACGCTCACCACCGCCGGGTGGTCGGTGGCCGAAGCCTCCGACGGCGAGCAGGGGCTGCTGGCGCTCGACGCCGGCGCGCCGGACGTGATCGTGGTCGACCTGATGATGCCGAACGTCGACGGGTTCGAGTTCGTGCGGCGCCTGCGCACCCACCCGCTGCACCACCGGATCCCGGTGCTGGTGGTCACCGCGCGCGACCTCACCGAGAGCGAGTTCCGCCACCTGTCGACCCAGGTGGAGCAGATCGTGCGCAAGGGCGACCGGTCGCGCGAGGAGCTCCTGCAGGACGTGATGGGCATGGTCAGCGCCCACGTCACCCCGTCGGTGCCGAGCCGGAACCGGAGCCCGGTGCGGTGAACGCGGCGCGCAGTGCGTCGAGCACCTGCGCCCACGGGCCCGTCACCCGCCGCGCCGGCGGCAAGCTGCGCAGCACCACCGCGCCGTACGTCTTCTCGTGCACCCGCCGGTCGAGCAGCACCACCACCCCGCGGTCGGCGCGCGAGCGGATCAGCCGGCCGTAGCCCTGGCGCAGCTTCAGCACCGCGTCGGGCAGCGAGTACGACCGGAACGGGTCGCCGCCGCGCGCCGCGATCTTCTCGAGCCGCGCCTGCAGCAGGGGCTCGGTCGGCACCCGGAACGGGATCCGCGGGATGATCACCAGCCGCAGGCCCTCGCCGCGGACGCTCACCCCCTCCCAGAAGCTGTCGGTGCCGATCAGCACCGCGCGCCGGTTCTCGCGGAACCGCTCCAGGATCACCGAGCGTCCGCCCTCGCCCTGGACCAACACCAGCCGCTCGCCCGCGCCGGCCCGCACCGCGGTGGCGTACGCGCGGACCGCGGCGTAGCTCGTGCACAACACGAACGCGCCGCCGTCCGCGGCCAGCACCGCGTCGAC
>JBEBJC010000634.1:0-5189 GCA_040080105.1 Myxococcota bacterium | reverse complement strand
GATCCGCAGGCGACCGCCGACATCAGCGCGAAGAACCCGGCCACCCCCGCGAGCAGCCCCAGGTGGACGACCAGGAGCCACGCCTTGGTCCGCAACCGGGCGTCCCACGCATCCCACAGGGCGTCGTCGACTTCGGGCATGCCGGGACTGTAGCGCGGAGGGCCGGTTCACCCGCCGTCCCGGCACGAGCTGCCACAGGCTGGAACCTCGGCGCGACCGCGACCGAGCCCCCGGTCGGGCAACGGGGCAGGCCGGGGTGTCCACGCCCCGCGTGCGACGGTGAATGATCCATGTTACCGTCACCCTATGGACGACGAACTGCCGATCCTCGGAGAGCCGGTGGCGATCGAGCTCGCGAACACTTGGTACGGCGAGGGCGAGCGGGACTTCCTCGCCGACGCCGACGTCGGGGGTCGGTGGGTCCGCGCGGCGGTGCCCGAGCCGCCGCCCGAGGTGAGCGCCGCCGAGGTGCACCTGCTGCGCACCCTGCGCGACGCGGTGCGCACGCTGCTCGATCCGGCCGGCACCGCGGACGACCCGGCGGCGATCGCGGTGGTGAACGACCACGCCGCAGCGGCGTGTGCGCACCCGGCGCTCGACCGGGGGACGGCGCAGGTGCGGTACCGCGGCGCGCCGCTCGCGTGTGCCCGCGCCCGCCTCGCGGCGTCGTGCATCGAGCTCGTGGCGGCCCGCGCCCCGGTGCGCCGGTGTGAGGGGCCGGGGTGCGCGATGTGGTTCGTCCAGCACCACGCCCACCGCCGGTTCTGCCACGACGGGTGCAGCCACCGCGCGCGCCAGGCGCGCTACCGGAGCCGACGATGAACCGATTCTACGACGCGCTGGCCTCCTGGTGGCCGGTGTTGTCTCCGCCGGAGGACTACGCCGGGGAGGCCGCCGAGCTCGGTTCCCGCCTGCGCGAGCGCCGCCCGCGCGCGCGCACGCTGCTCGAGCTCGGCAGCGGCGGCGGCCACCTCGCGTCGCACCTGCGCGGCGCGTTCGACTGCACCCTGACCGACCGCAGCCCCGCGATGCTGGAGGTCTCGCGCCGGCTGAACCCCGGGTGCGCCCACCACCCGGGCGACCTGCGCACCCTGCGCCTCGACCACACGTTCGACCTGGTGCTCGCGCACGACGCGATCGACTACATGACCACCGAGGACGACCTGCGGGCGGCGTTCGCGACCGCGCGGCACCACCTCGCGCCCGGGGGTCTCGCGCTGTTCGTCCCCGACCACGTCGCGGAGGCGTACGAGCCCGGCACCGACGTGTCGGGCAGCGACGCCCCGGACGGCCGCAGCGCGCGCCTGTTCGAGTGGTCGCTGCCGCCCGGGCCCGACGGCACGGTCGACGTGCACTACCTGTTCGCGCTGCGCGAGCCCGACGGCGCGGTGCACACCGAGGCGGAGCGGCACGTGATCGGCCTGTTCCCGCGGCACACCTGGGAGCGCCTGCTGGCGGAGGCGGGGTTCACCGTCGAGGTCGTGGTCGAGCGGACCGACGAGGACCACACCCCGCGGCTGCTGTTCTTCGGACACCTGGGGGCACCATGACCTCGATCGACGCGCTCACGTCCCAGCTCGTCGCGCTCGGCGTGCGCCCCGGCGACGTCGTGATGACCCACGCGAGCCTGCGCCGGCTCGGGCCGGTCGAGCGCGGCGCCCGCGGGGTGATCGAGGCCCAACGCGCCGCGGTGGGTCCAGCGGGCACCCTGACGATGGTGCTGTGCGCCTCAGAGGACGTCCCGTTCGACGCGCACACCACGCCGGTGGACGTGGAGGACATGGGCTGGCTCGCCGAGGTGTTCCGCACCACCCCGGGGGTCGAGGTGAACGACCACGCCGCCGACCGGTTCGCCGCGATCGGCCCGGCCGCCGGGCACCTGCTGCACCCTCCGCTGGTGCACCACTACCACGGGCCGGGCTCGGTGCTCGACCGGTTCACCGCCGCGGGCGGCCGGGTGTTGCGCCTCGGCGCGAACCCCGACACCGTCACCTTGACCCACTACGCCGAATACCTCGCCGCCGTGCCGAACAAGATCCACGCGCGCCGGCGGTACGTGCGGGCCGACACCGGCGAGCAGTGGATCGACAGCCTCGACGACACCGATGGGATCGCGGTGTGGGAGCACGGCGACTACTTCCCCCGTATCTTCTTGGACTATCGCGCGTCCGGACGCGCGAGGATCGGTCGGGTGGGCCAGGTCGACGCGGAGCTGCTGGACGCGCCGGACTTCGTCGGGTTCGCGGTGGCGTGGATGAACGCGAACCTCGGGTGACCTACGCCGGCGCGCGCTCCACCGCCGGGACGAGCAACTCCCACCCGGGCTCGATGTGATCGGGGTCGGTGAACCCCTCGATCCGGTCGCGGTTCGCCTCGAACAACACGTCGAACCGCGCCGGGTCTCCGTAGAACCGCTCCGCGACGGTGGACAGCCAGTCCCCGGGCCGGACGGTGTACGAGGTGGCGCCGGGCGGCAGCGCCTCGCCGGGGCCTTCCCCACCGGGGATCCCGATCTCGGGGACCGTCTGGCCGGGACCTTCCCCACCGGGGACGCCGATCTCGGGGGCCTCGGGCGCGACGCGACGGACCTCCCACGGGAGCCGTTCGACCGCGGTGTCGAGCACCGACTCGACCTGCTTGCCGAGCTGCTGGACGAGCGCGTCGAGCATCCCGTCGCCCAGGGCGTCTTCGACGGTGGAGTCGACCTGCTCGGTCCCTTCGGGGGTCGGGCGCGGGACCAGGCCGAGCACGTCGAGCACCGGCGGGGGGCCGCCGGCCAACGCGCCTTCGACCTCGTCGGCCGAGCGCTGGGTGGCGAGCTCCGCGTAGTACACCGAGGTCGGGTCCATCTGGTCGTCGCCCATCATCCGCCAGCACACCTCGTCGTTGAACACTTCGACGCCGGTCTCCGACAGCTGGTCGTGCGCCGCCCCGGCCGGCGCGTTCTCGAACGCCTCGGGGGCGATCACGTCGGCGGCCTGCATCAGCAGCCCGAAGCTCTCCGCCCCGAACGGGCGCCAGCTCCGCCCGAGGTCACACACCTCGTAGTTCGCGATCACGTCCGGGTGGGCGGCGAACACCGCGGTGCTCGCCTGCGCCACCAGCAGCTTGCGCTGCACGAACCCGGTGTCGGCGGCTCGCTCGACCGCCGCGCCCTTGTCGAACAGGTGGCCAGCGGAGAACGCGTCCTGGAGGTAGTGGGCGCCGAACGCGTCGGTGACCCGCGCCTTGTCGGCCAGCGCAGCGTCCTTGGTCGCCGCGGCCTGCGCGGCCAGCCCCAGCGCCTCCTCGTGGTGGCCGGCCCACACGCCGAGGTTGGTCCCTTCGAGGTCGCCGGCCATCCCCTTCATGGTGCCGAAGTGGTCGGCGTTGTCGAACGTGAGGTCCGTGTAGACCTCGCCGAACAGCTCGAGCCACTTCGCGTCGTCGAACGACTCGGGGTCGGCGAGCTTCTCCCGGAGCGCGCTCGCGATCAGCTCGAGCTCGGCATGTTCGTACGCGTACAGCGCGTCGACCGAGACGACGAAGTCGGGCAGCGCGGAGATCATGCCGGTGGTGAACGCGACCCCGTCGATCTCGACCACGCGTTCGCCGCCGACCCCGATGTGCTCGTGGGTGTCTCCGGCGGCGTGTACCTCACCCTCCGCCGCGGCGAGCCACGGGTACTCGGCCTCCCCGCCCGACACCTCGGCCGCCTGGTCGGCGTTCGAGCCGTAGTCCGGCGCCTGGTGGGTGGGGGTGGAGGACTCGGAGCTCGACGAGGAAGACGATCGGCGGGCGAGGTTCACGCAGCCTCCGCCCCGGCTGAAGCAAGTCTCGAACCTACGGACAGACGCCGACGATTCGGTCCTCCGGCGACGGACGTCCGTCACCGGGCCGGAGCGGTGAGGACGTGACACCTGCCGAGCCAGGAGGTGTCCCACCCGCGGAGGTCCCATGGTTCTCGGGTTCGCCGCGCTGGGGTGCACCGACATCCACTACACCCTGTTCGCCGACGTCCTGTTCGACGCCGAGGCCGCGGCGGGGGTGGGCTCGGGGATGGTGACGTTGTGGGTCGAGCAGCCCGGGGGGGTCCGCTCGTCCACCTTGGTGGTGGACCTCGACCCGCTGCCGACGGAGGACACCTGGTTCCGCAAGGCGATGGAAGGCCGCCAGAACGAATGCAGCGGGCCGTCCACCAGGGCCTGGGCCACGCTGTCGTTCGAGGACCCGGCCACCGGCGAGTGGGTCGACGCGGTGACGTCGGAGCCGGCGTTCGCGTTCGACGGGATCGGGGTGTGCGGGTCGTACACCGCCGAGGTGGAGCTGATCCTGGACCAGCCGGCGGGGTGATCGGGGGGCCACGCCGAGGGGTCGCCGCCGCTCACCCGTCGGCGAGTGGGTCGGCGTACAGCGCGTCGACGTCGAGCTCGACGCCCAGAGACGCGAGCGCGAGCCGCCCGCCCGCGAACCACTCGTACAGCTCCCAGCGGTCCTCGGCGTTGCGGCGGTAGACTTCGACGTGTGGCTCGTGCTGGGACACGAGGACGTACTCGCGGAGGCTCGGGATCTGCCGATAGTGGGCGGCCTTGGCGCCGCGGTCGTAGGCCTCGGTGCCGTCGGACAGGACCTCGACCACGACGATCGGGTTGCCGATCCCGTGTGGATCGTCGTCGGCGACCTGGAGGCGGGTGCACACGACGGTCAGGTCCGGGTACGCCGCGAACCCGGTCGCGGCGGAGCGGACGCGCACGTCCGACGAGAACACCCGGCACGGTCGACCCGCGAGCGCGGTCCGCAGCTCGCTGATGAACGCGGCGGTGATGCCGCCGTGGCGGATGGTGCCGCCGGACATCGCAAGGATCTCGCCCCGGACGTACTCGTGCTTCGTGTCGGACGCGAGCTCGCGCGCGAGGTACTCGGCGTAGGACACGGCGTCGGGCGGGGCCATGGCCGATCGTAACGGGCTCGGGCCGAGGGTGCAGTGAGCCCGCGAGCGCGGCTCACTCCGGCACGAACTGCCCGAGGCCGTAGTGCGACCCGTACCCCAGCGTCAGTGGCCCCAAGATCGGTCGGTCGAACGACAGCCGAAGACCGATGCCCACCCGCTGGGGCGGCCGCTTCGTCGGGTCCTGCCGAGACCACCGGAAGTGGCGCCACATCGGGTGTCCTTCGCGGGTGTCGGACCACTCCGCGACGGAGGTGTACCC
>JBEBJC010000633.1:0-5196 GCA_040080105.1 Myxococcota bacterium | reverse complement strand
GCGGATCGCCGCCCGGATCGCGTCGGCCTCGTCCCACCCCGCGAGCGCCGCGATGTGGGGCCGGAGCGCGTCGACCCATGGGGAGAACGCTGGCAGCGCCCCCTCCGGCGGGGCGGGTGAAGGCAGCGCGGCGCGGACCCGGGCCCACCACACGGGCGGATCGTGCAGCGCGTCGAGGGCGGCCGTGCGGACCACCACCGCGGCCCGGCCGTCGGCCCGGGCCCGCGACAACGCTCCGCCCACCGACATCGGGGGCACCGCGACCACGGTGGTGGCCCCGAGCCCGAGAGCCAGGTCGGCGAGCCGCTCGCCTCGGGTCGCGGCGCTCGCCTCGAACGCGTCGAACCGCTGGAGGGAGTCGGCGCGCAGCTGGTCCCACGCCCGTCGGGCGTCGTCGGGCGCCGCGTTCGCGAGCACCCCGTCGCGCAGGACCCCGAGCGGCCCCGCCGGGGCGTCGATCAGGCCCGCGAACCGTCGGAGCGGCGCGAGCAGAGGCTCGGGCGTCGGTTCGACCACGTGGAGCGGGACGGTGCCGAGGAGGTCGCGCCAGGCTTCCGGCGCGGCGTCGACCACTCCAGCAGCGACCCCTGCGCGCAGCACCGCGCGGACCAGCGGACCGTCCGGCGGCGCGTCGGGCGTGCGCGGGTCACCCGCCGCGACCTCCACCAGCACCAGCGCCGGCAGCGCGCCCTCGACCCGGTCCACGACCCGGACCTCCGCGGGCAACGCGTCGACGATGTCGGCGAGGGGCGGACCGGCGGCGCTGCAACCGAACAGCGCGGCGCCGATCATGCGTACGCCCCGACGCCGATCCACCCCTCTCCCGCGGCCAGTCGCGTGGGCGCGCTCCCGAACAGCTGCACCTGGGGCGCCTCGTCGCCCGGCACCAGCGCTGCGATCCGCTCGAACCGTGTCCCCGCGCTCTCTCCGACCGACCGCACCGCGCGGTAGACGGTGCCTGCGTGGGCGAACACGTCGACCCGGATCGTCGCCACCGCCGAGGGCGCCGGACCACGGGCGCAGATCGCCCGGACGAGGTCGTCGAGGCCCATCGGGACCTCGCCCAGGACGTGCCACCGCTCGAGGTCGCGGCCGCGGAACACGAACACCCCGACGCCGTCCAGCCCGTGCAAGACAGCGCGCTGCTCTTCGCCCGTCTGGTTCACCACGTTCGTGGCGGCGACCGGATCGGCGGGAATCTCGGCGCCTGGTGGCGCCGGGTCGATCCGGAAGGTGAGCATCGGCATCGGCGGCGGCTCGGCCGGCAGGAGCTGCAGCGGGGGCCCGGGGCGGTGCAACGCCAGCGCCGGGCCGACCACGCCGTCGAGGTCGACGCCGCGCGACACGTCCCAGCTCGTCTCGCCCGACCCGAGGCCTCCGGGGAGGCGGCGGAACGGGCGGGTGGCGAACCAGAACGACCGCTCGGCGTCGGTCCGCGCGCCGAACGCCCACGCGACGGCAGTCCCGCCCTCCTCGACGTGCCCCCACAGCAGGCGGTGCTCCACGCCGCGGCGGTCGGCGAGCGCGACGAACGCCGCCAGCGGGTCTCCCTCGGCTGAGCTGAGGTCGAGGTCCTCTACGTGGTCGTCGCACAGCACGACGAGTCGCGGGCGGACCGACGCGGCGCGGACCACCTCGTCGGTGACCTGCTGCAGCGCCCAGCGCAAGATCGCCTCGGTGTCGTACGGGGACAGGCCGTGGAGCGGGCGGCGGATGGGGCGGCCGGGTGTGGGGGGCACGGCGTCTCCTCGTCCGTACAGTGCCGGACGCCCCAGCGCGTGGCCAGGGGGCGCCCGCGCAACCCCGCCAGGTGCGGGCGCGGCGATCGACTTCGCGGAGTTGACCCGGGAGGCGGCGGCGCGGTCCACCCTGAGGGCCAGGTGCGGGTCGCGCGACCCGGGAGCGCTACTCTCCACGGAGGACCAGGTGGTGGCGGAGGGCCAACGCGCGCCGGAGTGGCTCGGGCACCCGCCCCCTCTCCGCCTCCAGCCGCGCCAGCGGAGGCAGGGCCAGCAACGGAGCGTGATCGAGGCGCCGCACCAGGTGCTGGACGTGCAGCTCCCGCAGCTTCGTCAGCCCGGCGAGACGTTCGAACGTCGGGAGATCGGTCAGCGACAGGTCGAGGCTACGGAGCTCGGGCAGACTGAGCGCGGCGTCGCAGTCGAAGCGAGCGGACTGCAGCGACAACGAGCGCAACGCCGAGCCGTTCAGCGCCGCGAACGAGGAGACGCGGGCCCCATCCAGCGAGAGCCTGCCGAGCGTACTCCGGAGCGCCCCCCCGAACAGCAGCCCGACGTCGACCTCCAAGTGCCCCAGGGCGAGCTCGCGCAGCGGGAGCGCCGCGAGGGGCGAGAGGTCCCGCACCTCCGTCCGCGACAGCTCGAGCGACGAGAGCGCTCGCAGCGACGAGAGCGGCTCGACCGAGGACACGCGGGACCAGGAGAGATCGAGCCTGGCGAGCGAAGGGTGCCCCCGGAGCGGTTCCACGTCCTCGAGCAGCCCCATGCCGGCACCGAGCGAGCGCAAGGACACCATCCGCTCCACCCCGCGAAGCGACGAGACCCGGCAGTCGCCGACCTCCAGCTCCCGGAGCGCGGTCAGCGGGGCCAACGGCTCGAGATCCGGGAGGCTCGCCCCACGCGCGACGAGGACCTCGAGCCGAGCGAGGGCTGCCCACTCGACGCGCTCGATGGCGGCCCCGGCACCCGAGAGGTCGAGCGAGCGCAGCGCCGGGAGGTCCGAGAGGCCCGACAGCGACGAGACGTCGCTGCCCGACAGATCGAGGCGCTCGAGGGAGCCGAGCCGCCGGAGCTCGGGGAGGGACTCGAGCGGGGCGGCGATCCCGAGCGTGCGGAGCGACGTGAGCGACGAGACCCACGGGACCTCCGAGACGCCCCGGAGCCGCATCGACAGCGACGCCAGCCGGGGGAGCGACGCCAGCACCTCCAGGGAGTCGACTGTCGCGCCGAGTCCGGCGTCGCCCGCGAGCTCTAGCACCTCGAGCCGGGTCAGCTGTGACAGGACGCGCGCGTCGAGGGGCCCCGATGCTCGGAGCGACAGGGACTCGAGCTCGGCCAGCTCCCCCAGCGGCGAGAGGTCTGGGGGGGCGCGCCCCCCGTAGCCCAAGGACCGCAGGCGCTCGGGCAGCCCGCCGAACGAGCCGAGCTCGGTGCCCTCCAGCGACAGCGAGCGCAGGCGGGGCAGATCCGCCAGCGCGCCGAGATTGGTCAGCTGCCCACCGATCAGCACGAGCTCCTCGACGCCAGCGCCCGCAAGATCTCGGAGCAGGCCCTCCGTGGGGCGCTCGATCACCAGCCGCTCGACCTGTCGGACGGGCGCGAGCGACCGGACCTGTAGGCCGCGGAGGGACAAGCGGCGCAACGCGGACCAGCCCGCGAGCGGTTCGACATCGACCACTGCCGTCCGATCGAGGACGAGCTCGACGGCGTCGCACCGGTCGGGGAGCTGCGCCAGGTTGTACCCCGAGAGGTCGAGGACGGGCCCGCGCTCGACCGGCAGGTCTCCGAGCGACGGCAGCCCCGGGTCCGCGGCCACTGGCTCGGCTGCGGTCCTCCACGAGATCTCGATCCCCATGTGTCCGGCTTCGCCCAGGACCGCCTCGCGCAGCCCACCGCCGTGGCGCTGGTAGAGGGCCACCGCGCCCGGCACGCTCCCGAGGGGGGTCGCGAATCGGTCGGCGTGAGGGAGGAACCCGTCGAGCCGGAGGTGGTCCCGGTAGCCGGCGCGCGCGCGCAGGAGGGCCGCGAGCGAGCCCTCGCTCGGCCGGGCGACCAGGATCGAGCGCTCGTCCTCATCGAAGACCGCGCAGCTCTCCTCGACCCGAGCGAGGTCCGGGAGCTCGACCGCGGTCTCCGCGCCGAGCCACCATGCCCCCGCGCCCATCAGCCGAGCGATCAGTGGTTCGAGGCCGGGGCCGGCCAACACGACGCGGTCGATGGCGACGGCGGGACCCTCCGCCGGACGATCGGCGTACCGGATCGCCAGCCCCGGGACCCCTTCGAACCGGCCTGGCGCGCCGTCGTGCTTCTCGTATTCGAGCCCGGCGGAGGGACGGAGCCTGTGCAGGCGATCCCAGCGCAGCGGCTCGTCGGCGAGGCCGATCAGGGGCGCGTTCACTTGGGCATCCGCGGATCAGGGAAGAAGATGTGGATGTTCAGCATGGTCCGGTCCTGGAGGATGACCTCGACGTTGTAGTGGTTCTGCGAGGGGCCGTCACTGGGCGAGAGGTGGCGCTCGGGGCCCCGCAAAGGGAGATCCGGACGCTGGACCCCCGGGAGGTTCGCGAGCCTGTCGGGGAAGGTCTCGAAGTCGCCGTTGCCCAGGTCGGGGAGGTCCTCTGCGCCGCGCCGTGCGACTCCGTCCCCGTTCAGCGCCATCTGATCCAGGATCCGGTAGACCTCGTCGGCCTCCGACGCGGAGTCCACCATCACCCGCTCGAGGCGACCCGCCAGGATCTCTGCGGCGATGTCGTCAGGTTCGCCGGTCAGCGGCACCGACGCCACGGTCCGGCCACGCTCTGTGATCTCGGTCGTCACCTCGTCGTAGAACGCGCCGACCCCCGCCCGGTCTTTGTGCGGTGCGAGCCTCGCCTGGACCTGGGCAAGCTCGTCCGCCGTCATGGTGTTCGGGTTGACGACAGGGGTGTTGCGAGGCGGCACATCGCGCTTCTTGATCCCCTTGCACGCGATTCGCACCTCATTCGGAACCTCGTCGCCGGTCCAGTCGCGGAAGTCCACCGCGCCCATAGAGCCCTCGCTCGCCCGCTCGCCCACCCTCCTGCGCAGCACCTCGTCGATCTGCGCATCGAGCGCCGCCGCCTCCGGTGTGCCGTCGACCACGTCCAGCCGCTGGAGGCGCAGCGTCTCCTCCAGGTCGCGCATCCGTGCTTCGTAGGCCTCGGCGCTCTCGCCCGGGCGGCGCACGAGGGTGGTCTGGTTTGGATCGTGCAGCTGCCGGCGCGCGTCGGACGGAGCGACGGGCACCGCCTCGTCCGCATGCTCGAGCGCGTCGTCGCCGAGCTGTGCCGACCCCTCGACGAGCTCGCTCTCCCCCGACGGCGTCGTCCGGCTCCACCCGCCGCTCGCGGCGTCCGGCGTCGGCCCCACCGTCAGCGTCCCGTCCGGGTGGATCCACACCGTGTCCGTCGGCGCCTTCACCTCCACCCCGAGCTCCCGC
>JBEBJC010000632.1:0-5197 GCA_040080105.1 Myxococcota bacterium | reverse complement strand
GGCCTGTCGTCGGCGTCGGTGAGCCGGGTGGTGGGCGAGCTCGAGCGTCACCTCGGCACGCGCCTGTTGCACCGCACCACCCGATCGTTGTCGACGACCGAAGAGGGGCGGGTGTTCTACGAGCGGTGCGCGCGGATCCTCGACGACCTCGACGACGCAGAGCTGCGGATGCGGGAGTCGGCCGACGTGCCGCGGGGGGTGCTGCGGGTCACCGTGTCGCCCGCGCTGGGCTCGCTGACCCTCGCCCCGCTGCTGGCGGGGTTCCTCGTGCGGTGCCCCGAGGTGAAGGTCGACCTCGACCTCGAGCCGCGGATGGTGGACCTGGTGCGTGAGGGGTTCGACGTGGGGCTGCGGATGAGGATCGGTGCGTGGGGCGACTCGAGCCTGGTCGCTCGGTACGTGACCACGTTCGCCACCCGGTTCGTGGCGTCGCCGGCGTACCTCGAGCGGCGGGGGTGCCCGCGCCACCCGACGGAGCTCGCCCAGCACGCGGTGATCCTCGAGAGCCTCCGGCCGATCGAGGCGCCCACGGTCACGTTCGACGGCCCGGACGGCCGCCACGTGGTGCGGGTCGACGGCCCGGTGCGCACCGGGAGCTCCCTGGTGATGCGGACCGTGGCGCTCGCCGGGCTCGGGATCGCCGAGCTCCCCGACTATGTCGTCCGCGACGAGCTGCGGTCGGGCGCGCTGGTCGAGGTGTTCCCGCACCACCGGATGCCGCCGATCGAGCTGTGGGCGGTGTACCCGCCGCGCAGCACCGGGGTGGCGCGGGTGCGCGCGTTCGTCGACTACGTGGTCGAGGCGCTCGGAGACCGGGCGGTCACGGGGACTGCAGCGTGATGCACCGGCCGCGGAGCTGGACCTCGCGCTTGACGAAGTTCACCACCAGCAGCGGGACCACCACCGTGCGGGTGTCGGTGTACGGCAGCAGGATCGCGTCGCAGCGCTCCACCGTGTTCACCGCCTCGAAGTACGCGGTCTCGGTCAGGTCGCCCTTGGTCTTCTGCACCCCGACCGGGAACCACAGCAGGAACACCTGCTGCGCGGTGGCGGAGCCGCGCGCGATGTCGAGCACCTCGTAGTCCTCGCGCTCCAGCACCGCGACGTCGCGCGCGCCGGCCTCCTGCTGGATCACGCTCACCGACGTCGACAGCGTCGAGCGACGGCCGCCCCAGCAGCCCACCGACAACCACAGCAGCATCCACCTCACCTGCACCTCCGGCACGGGCAGTGTACACAGCGGCCGGATAGTCCCCCGGGTGCCGTTTCCACACGCGGGTGAGATCAGCGCGCTGCTCGCCCCGTTGTGCTGGGCGGTGGCGGTGATCTTGTACCGCCGGTCGGTCGGCGTGTCGGCGCTGTCGATGAACCTGTTCAAGAACGCGCTCGCGGTGGTGCTGCTCGGGTTCACCGTGTGGGCGCTCGGGGTGCCGTTCCCCGCCGATCGATCGTGGACCGACTGGCTGCGGCTGGTGGCGAGCGGCGTGCTCGGGCTCGCGGTCGCCGACACCTTGCTGTTCGAAGGCCTGCGGCGGGTGGGCGCGGCCCGGGTCGCGCTGGTCGACACGGTGTACGCCCCGCTGATGGTGGTCCTGTCGTGGGCGTTCCTCGGCGAGCGGCCGTCCGGCTCGTTCCTGATCGGAGCCGCGGCGGTGGTGGTGGGCGTGACCCTGGCCACGGTCGACGTGCGGGCGGCGTTCGCGGCGGGGGAGCGGCAGATCGTGATCGGGATGACGTTCGCGCTGGGGGCGATCGTGGGCACCGTGTTCGGCGTGCTGCTCGCGAAGCCGGTGCTCGAGGAGTCGGACCTGTTCGAGGTCACGCTGACCCGGCTCGTGGCGGGCAACGTCGCGCTGGCGCTGTTCGTGACCGCCCGCGGCGGCTGGCGCGAGGCCAGCGTGGCGTTCCGACCCGCTCCGGTGTGGAAGACGCTGGTGCCGGGCGCGGTGATCGGCACCTACCTGTCGCTGGTGTTCTGGCTCGGCGGGTTCAAGTGGGGCGACGCGTCGGTCGCCGCGGTGCTGAACCAGATGGCGACGGTATACATCCTGGCGCTCGCGCGGATCGTGCTGGGGGAGACCCTCGAGCCGCGCCAGGTCGGCGGGGCGCTGGTCGCGGCGGGTGGGGCGCTGTTCATCGTGCTGGCGGCGTAGGCGCTCGTTACCCTTCGGCGATGTCCATCGAACCCCCTGTGGTGCGGAGCGGCGAGCGGCTCGAGCGTCGGCTGATCGACCAGGTGGCGCGCGCGAGCCGCGACTTCGGTCTGCTGGCGCCGGGCGATCGGATCTTGTGCGGCCTGTCCGGCGGCAAGGACTCGTACGCGATGATGCACCTGCTGCGCGAGCTGCAGCGGCGGGCGCCGTTCGAGTTCGAGCTGGTCGGGGTGAACCTCGACCAGGGCCACCCCGGGTTCCCGCAGCACGTGATCCGCGACTGGTGCGACGCCAACGGGTTCGAGCACCAGATGCTCCACCGCGACACGTACTCGGTCGTGCTGGAGAAGATCCCCGAGGGCAAGACCTACTGCTCGTTGTGCTCCCGGCTGCGGCGCGGGATCCTGTACGACGCGGCGGTCGAGCTGCGGTGCAACAAGATCGCGCTCGGCCACCACCGCGACGACGTGATCGAGACGGTGATGCTCAACCTGATGTACTCGGGTCAGCTCAAGGCGATGCCGCCGAAGTTGTTCTCGGACGACGGCCGCAACGTGGTGATCCGCCCGCTCGTGTACTGCGAGGAGCACGAGCTCGCGCAGTACGCGCTCGATCGGGCGTTCCCGGTGGTGCCGTGTGACCTGTGCGGGTCGCAGGAGAACCTCCACCGGCAGCAGATCAAGCGGATGCTGGGGGAGTTGAACGCGAAGAACCCGAAGGTGAAGGCGAACATCTTCGCCGCGCTCGGGAACGTCCGCCCGACCCACCTGCTCGACAAGGGGCTGTGGGAGCGGCTCGGGTTGTCCGAGCTCACCGGGGCGGACGACTCGGTCCCGTAGGCCCAGGGGGCCCACCGATCCGGCTCACCACCCCATGCGGGTGGCGATCTCGGCCGACAGCTCGTGCCCGAGGCGCTCGTGCATCGCGAGGCCCGGGTGCCAGTCGCAGCCCCAGTCGTCGCCCGCGGCGTACCCGAAGGTCACCTCGGACACCAGGGGGTCGGCCGTCGCGGCGACCGCCTGCGCCACCACGTCGGGCCACCCGTCCCACGACACCGCCACGATCGCCGCCGCCGGGTAGGCCGCGCGGATCTGCCCGAGCAGGCCCACGTACCCCGCCACGAACGCCGGCTCGTCGACCGGGACCGAGAAGTCGTTGGTGCCGAGGTTCACCACCACCACCTCCGGCGTGTACTGGTCGAACGGGTAGGTGGAGGACGGGTCGTTGGTCAGCGCGCGCCCGTACAGCTCCGGCATCACCTCGTTCGTGTCGCCGCCGTAGTTCTGGATCACCCCCTTGCCGCTGTACGCGACCAACACCGCCGCAGCGTCGAGGTCGCGCGCGGCGATCGCGGCGTAGCCGAGGTACGCGTTCTCGGTCTCGCCCGAGAACGAGCAGTACTGGTCGGGCCCCTCGTCGCCGTACCCGGCGGTGATCGAGTCACCGACGAACTCGATCACCCGCGAGTACGGGCGGGGGCGGTCCACCAGCGCGCCGGTGGTGCCGGTGATCGCCACGTCTCCGAAGAACCCTTCGTTCCGTCGGAACCACCCGATGGTGTGCTCGCCCGCGCCCAGGCCGGACAGGGTGAACGTCTGAGGACCCCCCGCGGTGACCACCGGCGACGACCGCACCCCGTCGATCACCACCTCGAACCACACCCCGCTGGCGCCGTCGACGTGGATCTCCAGGACGTCTCCGTCGACCGTCCAGTAGTGCGAGGTGAGCGACCAGCTGGCGCGGCCGTCGTCGGCGAACCGACCGACCGCGTACATCGAGGCCACGTCGGCGTCGGCGTCGCTGTCGGCGTCGGCGTCCGTGTCGGCGTCCGTGTCCGTGTCGGCGTCGGCGTCGGCGTCGGCGTCGGTGTCGGTGTCGGTGTCCGCCACGTCTCCGGAGTCATTCGGGCCGGTCGGCTTGTCGTCACACGCGAGCCACATCCACCCGATCATCGCGGCCTCCCCGCACCGGTTAACCGGACGCCCGGCTACTCGCGCTCGGCGACGACCCGCCCGGCGGTGCGGTCGCGCAGCTCGCCGATCCACCCGTCCGCCAGCTCGGCATCGACCCGGATCACCCGCTTCACCTCGGCGTCCCACGAGGTCGACACCACCGAGGCGCCCGCGGCGGTGATCGCGGCCTCGACCGCGTTGGTGTCGGCGTACCCGTGGGTGAGGTGCAGCTCCACCGTGTCCGCCACCTCGCGCAGGGTGGCCCGGTCGAGCGCCATCCCCGCCGTCCCGCCGTACGCCCGTACCAGACCGCCCACGCCGAGCTTCGTGCCGCCGAAGTGGCGCAGCACCACCACCGCCGCGTCGAACACCGCGTGCCCCTCGAGCTGGGCCAGGATCGGTCGGCCGGCGGAGCCGCGCGGCTCGGCCGCGTCCCACGTGCGCGAGCTCCCGTCGCGGAGCCTCCAGGCCCAGCAGCAATGGTCCACGTCGGGGTTCGCCGCCTCGATCGCGCGGATCTCGGCCATCGCCGCCGCCTCGTGAACCGCCGGGAGCACCACGGCGATGAACCGCGACCCCTTCACGGGCTCGGCGACGTACTCGGAGCGGACGGCGACGGTCAGGTACCGCATCGAGGGCGGTCTAACCGCGGGCGGGCGCCCGGACCGCGCGGTCTTGACCAGCGCTCGACCGAGTTCACACCGTTCGAAAAACGTTAGGTATAACGTCGCTAATCCGGTTGGCGACTCTGTGAACCGAGCTGTGAACGCCGTCTTCTGTGGTGAAGGTACGAGGCACCGAGCGGTCGTATGACCGGCGGGAGGTCCCGTGTTCCGATCGAGCCTGGCGTGGGTGGTGGTGCTGGCGTTCGGCTGCTCCCCGGAGCCTCGCGCCCCCGACCAGCCCGGTGCCGGGTCGACCACCGGACCCGACCCGCGCCCGCCGCTGGTGCTGATCGCCGAGCCGTGGGGGATCTACTCGGTCACGGGGGCCTCGCCGGTGGTGACCCAGCCGATCGACTGGGTCGACACCGACGGTGACGGGATCGACGACGTGAGCGAGGCGTTCTACGGGACGGACCCGAACAACGCG
>JBEBJC010000631.1:0-5199 GCA_040080105.1 Myxococcota bacterium | reverse complement strand
AGGGCGAGCTCCGCGTCTCCGGGACCGCCGAGGGGCTGGTGAAGGCGGCGATCGACCTTTCGAAGTCGCTCGGGATCGACACCGATTGCGTGGTGCCCCAGATCTCCGGCGGTGGGGCGCTGGTGGTCCCGTTCACCGAGGAGGAGGGCGTGAAGACGTTCAGCGCGCCGTACCTCGAGCTTTCGGCCGACGGGGCGATCGGGCCGGTAGGGGTGGGCGGGTCGACCAGCCTGGGCCCGGACCACGTGGGGATCGAGGCCCACGTCGAGGTCGACCCGGGCTCGCTGCTGTGGCAGAAGGTGCTCGACGACTCCGTTGGGATCGCGCTCGAGGCGGCGACCGTCGGTCTCGCCGAGGTCGAGACCTCGGGCTCGATGACGCTCGGGGTGGAGATGTCGCTCGACGACCCCGCGTTCGCGAACCCAGCGGCCGTCGCGGCCGACGCGTTCGCCTGGCTCACCACCGGCGAGGTGGGCGAGGCGCTGTCCCAGCACGTGTCGGTGCTGGAGCGCCTCGCGGCGAGCGCGGACCTGACGCTCGCGGTCGACCTCACGGTCGCGTCGGTCACGGCGGAGCTCGAGGAGGAGGTCGGTGTCGGGGTGATGGAGAGCGCTCGGGGCGCGGGCGAGCTCGGCGTCGTGTACCAGCGCGACGACGTGCTCGGGGACCTCAGCGCGCCGCCGTCGGTGCAGGAGGTGCTGGCGGCGGTGCGGGCCGGGAGCCCTGCCGGTCCGGCGGCCGCGTGACGCTCGGGGTCACGGAGCGCCGGTGATCGCGATCGGGGCATATGTGGCCGCGACTCGGCGCCTGCTCCGTCCGCCCCCGGACCCCTACCGCGCTGCGCGCGGCGAGCCCGTCCCGGTCACCTTCCCGGTGGTCGCGTCGGGACGGAGGGCGCGGTCGGTGGGACGGATCGGGTCGCCTGCGTGCTGGGAGATCGGGATGGGACACGATCGCCCGTGGGTTCGACGTGCGGTGCCACCGCCCGTGCCGGCGGATCCTGCTGTTCCACGCGTTCGAGACCGTCCGCCCCACGCCGTTCGTGGTCCGGTCGGTGGCGCTGACCTACGGCCCACCGTCAGCACCCTGGCCGCCGCCCAGACCACCGGATGGCGGTGGACCGGGACCGCGTACGAGCTGGCCTCGCTCCCCGCGGCGACCTTCGGTACGGCCAACCACGGATCGACCCGCAGGTGGCGCTGGTCGACGGGCTGCACCGCCTCGGCGTCTCGTTCCGTGGCCAGCTGTCGCGCCTGGAGTTGTTTCTGCGCCTGATGGACCCGCTAGCCCTCGTTGCCAACACCGAGGGGTGCCCGTCTCGGTCCGGAAGCGACGATCCGTTCGGGATGCACGCGCCCCGAATCGGAGGTATGGCGAAGAGATGCCTCCTTTCTCCGATACCAGCCCCGAGGCCCATCGGCGCGAGGTCGAATACTGGCGCGCCGCCTCTCCCGAGGAGAAGTGGGCAGCCGTCGGCCGTCTGAACGGCGCAGTTCTCGAGTTGTGTCAGGCGCGTCAGGACATGCAGTACCCCGACGCCACCCCCGAGGAACGACGCCTGCGTCTATGTTCCCTGTGGGTCGACCGGGACACGATGATCCACCGGTTCGGCTGGGATCCGCTCGAGCGCGGGCGATGACCGACGATCCGTTGTCGATCGCGCGGTCTCTCGGCGCCGTGTTCGATCGGATCGGTATCTCCTGGGCAGTCGGCGGCTCGATGGCGAGCAGCGTCCACGGCCTGCCCCGGACCACCCAGGATCTCGATCTCGTCGCCGCACTCACCCCGAATGCGGGAATGACCCTGGCCACGGAGGCGGTCGGGTTCTCCGTGGACGGCGAGTCTCTCCGGGACGCCATCCGCGCGGGCCGTTCGTACAACGTGTTTCACGAAGCCACGATGACCAAGGTGGATCTGTTTCCCGCCGTCGGCCGATTCGAGCGGAACCAGCTCACGCGGGCGAGGAAGTTCTCGGGCATCCCGATCGTCGCTGCCGAAGACAGCATCCTCGCGAAGCTGCGCTGGTTTCGTCTCGGCGAAGAGGTCTCGGAGCGGCAGTGGCGCGACGTCCTCGGCGTGATGGACGTCCAGCGGGGCCGCCTCGACGAAGCCCACCTCGACCAGTGGGCAGCCGAACTGGGGATCGTCGACCTGTTGGCCCGTGCGCGAGCCGAGAGCGCCCGGACCTGAACCGTTCGAGGGCTCCGCGACATGAAGACGAGGGGGCATCCGTCCGAAGCCGGTGACGCAGCATGGATCGCCGCTGCTGAGGCGCTCCGCGCGAACCGGACACCCGAGCCGGGCGCCCTGCCGTCGCCGGGGCAGCTGTCCCCCGAAGGGGCCGTCCTCGCCGCCGAGGTGCAGGTCCTCCTGGCTGCCGCGGGGACACCGCAGCCGTGGCCGGAGCCGTGGACGTCGACGGTCCCCGCGGTCCGGAGGGCCTGGCATCAGGCGGACGTCCTGTGCCATCCGGAGCGCCTCTCCGAGCCCCTGTCTGCCGAACGGGCGGCCGCGGTGCTCGCGCTCGACGGGAGCCGGCGAGCGGACGGACCAGCCCTGGTCGAGGCTGCACTCGACGCGCCCGCGCCGGAGATCCGGCGATGGGGCCTCGGGCTCCTCCGGACCGGGCTCCGCGCCGGGTGGCTGCCCTCGTCCCGCGCGCACGCGCTGCTGATGGCGAAGACCTCCGACGGGGCGCTCGGAGGCGAGGTGCTGGCCGAGCTGTGCGCTCCGTGGGCGTCGGTCCACCCGACGCCCGTCGCCGTGCTGGTCCCGGGTCTCCGGGTGCCGGAGCACGTCCGCGCCGCGCTGTCGGCCCTGGTGGCCCACGGTCACACGCCGGTGGTGCTCGCCTGGCTCGCCGATGCACGGGACGAGGCGCCGCCCGCCCTCGCACACGCGCTGCGGGCGCTGGGCCCGGTCCTCGGGCGGGGCGAGGTGTCGTTCGTGTGGCGACGGATCCTGGCGCATCGCGGAGACGACGCGCTGTACGACGCCGCGATGGATTTCCGGGTGGATCTGCACGCGCGCGGCATCTACGTGCAGGCGCCAGAGCTGCCGGACCTGGTGGCGCTGTGGTCGGACCGCGCCGGCGCGGATCCGACGCTGCTCCTCGGCCTCGTCGCCCACCTCGCCGAGCCGCTGGTGGAGCTCCTCGCGGCGCTCGACACGGCGGATCCACGCTGGACGGACCTGGTGCCGGTGCTGGCGGACATCACCGGGTCGACCGGCCTGCTCGTCCGACTGATCCGCGAAGCCCCGACCGGCGTCCGTCGCGCGGCGATCGCGGCGCTGGCCGATCCACGACACGCAGCGGCAGAGCAGGCGGTCCTCGACGTCCTGCCGTCGTTCCCGGAGGACGCGCTGGCCACGCTGTCGGTCATCGGCGGGGCGGCCACCCGCGATGCGCTGTGGCGTGGGCTCGGCGTCGACGGAGGGCCGCTCGACCGCGTGCTGGCGGGCGTGGGGGAGCAGGCCACCACGCTGCTGTGGAGGCTCGTCCCCGAGGACGACCCGGCACTCGACGTCCTGCAGGGACGGCTGCAGCCGAGCGTGCTTCCCCCGCTCATCCGCCGCGATCTGGCCGAACGGCCGTCGCGGTCGGCGTTGGCGCTGCTCCGGGCCGTCGAGCTGGCCGATGGATCGCCTCGACGGGCCTGGCTCGCGCTGTGTCGGACCGGGACGGTCGCGGTCCTCCCGGACCTGGTCCGACTCCTCCGCCACCAGGTCGACGCGCTCGGGCCGGAGACCCCGACGCCCCGGGAAGACGAGGCGCAGGACGGGCTCGATCCGGAGCTGGTGGAGGCGACGTCCGGGCTCGGTCGTCGCCTGGTGGCGCGCGGCTGCATTCGCCCGGTCGAGCTGCGCCACGGTCCTGATGGCCTGTGGGTCCACCTGGTGTTCGCGGCGCTCGAGGAGCCCGGTCTGCCGGAGGGCTTGCAGCGTGTCCTGTTGGAGCGTCTCGACGGCCTGGAGGTGCCGATCCCGCCCGCCAGGCTCGGCCGGTACCTGAAGTCGGGGCATCCGCAGCTGCGTCGGGTGGCCGTCCGGTTGTGGGCGCGACAACACGGCGGCGGACCGCGCGCCGGCTTCACGGCCGGCGTCGGCCTGCGGAAGCTGTTCGCGGCGGACGACCCGTCGACCGTCCGCGCCGCGCTCGAAGCGGTCGCCGAGATCCGGTTGACGGCGCTGGAGCCGCTGGTGCGCGACGTCCTCGCGCATCCGAACATGAACCTGAAGCGCACGGCGGCGCGCACCCTCGGGGCCGTGGGCACAGCGCACAGCGTCCCCGCGCTGGTGTCGTGGCTCGGGCAACACGACAACGAGGGCTTTCGGGCAGAGCTGCTGGACGCGCTCCAGGCGATCACCGGCGACACCTGGCGCCCGGTCCTGCTCGGCGCCCGGGACCACGCCGACGGTCGGAGGCGCGCGCTGCTGGAGCGCCTGCTTCCGGAGCCTCCGTCGCACCAGGTCCCGCGAGCGCCCGTCGACCGGGATCTGCCGGCCGGCTGGTCCGAAGAGCGGCTCGCTGCCTGTCTCGAAGGGCCGTCGACCCGCGAAGATCGCGCGTGGATCGCGGCCCACCGCCTCACGTTGCTCGACCGTCGGGACGCGGCACCCGATGACCCCGCGCTCGCGAACCTCCTCGCGGTCGCCGGAGCTCCGGGGCCCTCCGATCCGCTGGCCCACCGGTTTCGCGACGTAATCGTCCCGCTCGCACGCGCGGTGGCGCGCGCGCCCACCGAGGAAGGACAGCGGGGGCTGCTCTCCACGCTGCAGTCGCTCGGGCCCGAGCTGTCGACAGCCGATCGGTGGTCGCTCGTCGCGGTGGTGCGGGGGCTGCCGCGGGCACCGACCGGGACCGCGCGCTGGCAGGCGTTGCGTGCGCTCGGCGCCGTGCCGACCGAGCCGGATCTGCGCGCCACGCTCCAGGATCTGCGGAGGAGCGCTGCCGGCTCGGCGGGGATGGAGCAGCTGCTGCGCGAGGTGGCGCCGGGCGAGGGCGAGCAGCGGGAGGCGCTGATCGCGCGGGCGGTCGGGTCATCGGGCGAGGAAGGCCTCGGCGAGCTGCTGGCCGGGCTGTGGAGCGAGGCCGTGGAGACCCGGCCGGCACGTCGGTCGGCGACGTTCGAGGAGACGTTCCGCGCGTGGCACACGGCCAGGGTCGGTCCGCCGCCCTCGGGCTGGGGGCGTCGGCGG
>JBEBJC010000630.1:0-5201 GCA_040080105.1 Myxococcota bacterium | reverse complement strand
CGTGTTGCGGGCGGTCGCTGGCGGGGTCGATCTGCCCGTCGACTACCTGACCCGGGCCGACAGCGGCCGGCTGCGGGCGCTCCGCCAGGGCGCGGTCACCGGGGTCGCCCGCGGCGACACGATCGAGATCCGGATCCACAACGTCACCGACGCTCCGCGCCGGGACGCACGTGCTTCGGCGCGCCGTCGCTCATCGCTGCGCCTGGCAGCCATGATCTCGAACCGGCGCGGCGGATCTCGGGAGGGACCTCGAGGGTCCGGATGGGGGAGCCCAGGGTCGGCCTCGTCGCCGTCCTGATCCGGTCAACCGTGAGAACCACGCCTCCGGATGCGCGCGGAGCGCGATTTCGTCTCCGGCGAGCTTGCTACCGGATGTGACCGCCGCGTCTATGCTGACGCCGAGGGAGGGCACTTGGCGTGGAGCCGCATCGGTGGGTGGTTGGGGCGTAAGACGAGCGTCGAATCGACGGCCGAGGTCGTGTTGTACACCACCGACGATCCGCTGGCCTCCCTGCCGCTCGATCTGTCCATCGAGACCATGGGCGGCTGGTGCACCGTCCTAATCCCTCGAGGTACGCCGCTTCCGTGCGCTCAACGTGAGACGTTCTCCACGGCTGAGGACAGCCAGACCGCGATCGACGTGCACCTGTTCCAGGGCGTCCGTCCCCGCGCACGGAACCAACGCCCGATCGTCGTGGCGCGGCTGTGCGACATCCCCAGCGCCCCGCGTGCCGTGCCCCGCCTCGGCCTGGCGTTCGCCGTCGACGCCGGGGGCGTGCTGACCCTGCGCGCCGCTGGCGCCAGGCTCGAGATCCGGGAGGAGGCTCCGCTCGACGCGCGAGCGATGCGGGAGATCCTCGCGGATGCGCGCGCTGCGCAGGAGGAGGACGACCTCAGCCGCGCGTGGCTCGCAGCGCTCATCGAGCTCCAGAACCTGGTCTACACGGAGTGCACGGGGATCCGCACCGATCGGGCGCCCGCCGAGATCGGCGCGGCCTACGAGCGCGCCTTCCTGCGGGCGGAGGCCGTCCTGGCTGCCCTGGATCCGGGTGAGCCAGCGGACCCGGGTCCGCTCCGCGCGAGCGTCACAGCGCTGCGTGCCGCCATCGATGCGCTCCCGATGGACCACCGGTGAACGGTCCTCGGGTCGGGACCGTTGCAGGTGCAGGGTGCCAATGGATGAATTCCGCAGGGCGGAGTCCGAGGACCGACAATTCTCGGCCCAGGTTCGTCCTACGCTCTCGGCTGGTGGTTCTCCAAGAAACGATGGATGAAGAAGTCGGTCCGGCAGCGCATAAAACGTGCTTTCACCTATTTAATTCGAGCCACAACCTCCGCACTCCTCCGCGGATGAACGCCGGATTCCGCAGAGGGTGTGGCACGGGTGTGGCCGAAATTATCGGTGTTGTTCCGTTTCAGGTTCTTTGCATGACTCCCACCGCGTGGAGGCGCTCACGCCGTCGGTGAACGTGTCGTTCGGCGGTTCCGCTGGCCGAACGGGTTCCCATGGTACTTGCAGGCCGCGGCGCGCGTGACCGCCTGGGCCTGGTGACCCTCGCGACCGACCACGTGGATCGCGCCGGCGATTCGCCTGGCGGGCCAGTTCACGATAACGCCAAAGAGTGCGGATTGATCTCGACGGCTCGATCGCCTAAAGTGACTCGATGATGCGCTGCATTCGGCCCTGGCCTCCCATCGTCGCCCTCCAGATGGTTGCCACGTTGGGATGCGACGAGGTGACCAAGGACCCTCAGGACACCGGGGACCCCGATCCGCCCGGGCCCGGCGAGCCCGCGGCGGTATACACGATGGCCCGCCTCGAGCGACCGCCCGGGTGCGCCGCACCGGAGCCTCGGCGGTTCCACGCGATGGCGTGGTTCCACGCCGCCGATCCGGTGGAAGTGGGCGACTGGGCCGTGGAGCGCGGGTTCGTCGTCGTCGGCGGGATCGCGACCGCGGACGGAACCTACCTCGACGACCTGTGGCTCTACGACCTCACGAACTGGCGCCCGACCGGCTGTCCGTGGGTCCACGTCCGCAGCTCCGGCGCGGTGCCCGCTGCGACGGGCGTGGCGGGCGCGTCGCTCGTGTACGACGAGGATCTGCAGCAGTTCATCCTGATCGGCGGCCACCGCGAGAACGCTGGCACCAAGGCGGCGTCGGCCGCGATCGACGTGTTGAACGTCGAGGACCTCGCGGTCGGCACCTTCGCGGCACAGGATCTGCTCGAGCCGCTCACCTATTTCGACGTGGGAGGAGGGCGACCCCGAGTGCGCGGCCCCGCACGACGCCGAGTGTTTCGTGTTGAGCGATCCGGCCTGTCCGCTCGTCGACTCCGTCGCGGCGGACGGATGCACCGGCGAGGCCCTCGGACCGTGGACCGTCCCCGGATGCAACGACGACCCGGGCGAGAGCCCGCCGTGGCCCCAGGCCTACAACGGCTGCTTCCCCGACACCGACCAGACCGTCGAGCCGGACGCGCCCGACCCGTACTGCAACGACGCTGCCGCGGGTCTCGGAGGCGACGAGTACCGGGTCGATCGCGCGGTCGCCGGGCTGTCCCAGTTCGCGACTGTGTTCGACCCGGTCCCGCTCCCAGCCTCGGCAGGCGGGACCACGTGGATCGTCGGCGGCACCACGGGGTGCACGGGCACGTGCGCGGACTGGACCGACCTCGCGGCGTCCGACCACCGACCGTCACCCGCGCCGTCCCTCAGCCTCGCGAACTTCGAGGGGCTGGTCGAGCTGCGCGGCGGCGTGTGGACCGGCGTGGACGATCTCGCGATGGGTCCGTGGAAGATCTTGCCGTACACGGGGCCGGGCGGCGCGACGGTCGATTGGTGGGCGGAGGCGACCGAGGGCCCGCGGTTCAGCGCAGGAGTGCTCACCGGACGGCGGTGGGACTACGACGACAAGGTCTGGGTCGCTGTCCCCGCGAGCGAGGGTTACTGGCTCGTCGGGGGCACGATGGCCCAGAAGGTCGGCCCGCGCGCCAAGCACGCCGTCGAGCTCCACGACGGCCTGTGGAACGCGGCCGACCCCAACGACTGCTTCAAGAACAACTGGCCCTCCGCCGATCACTGGGAGGAGAATCCCCCAGCGACGTCATTCTTCAGCGACCTCGACGGAGACGGGGCCGTGGAAGAGTCCGAGGCCGGGGTGTGGACCGTGATCGTGAAGATCGACGGCGACGCGCTGGTGGACGCGCACGTGGTCGCTCCGCCCCCGGCGCGGCTGTACCAGGCAGCGGCCGTGGCCGTCGAGGACGACGCGTTCCTGGTGGTGGGCGGGGCGACCTACCAGACCCCCGCGGGGACGGACGATGTGTGGGTGGTCGACGCCGACCCCACGCTCGCCCATCCCGTCGCCAGCGTCGTGACGGCCGAGCCCGGTCAGAGCGAGGCGCGGTTCGGGTCGGCGGCGGTGTTCGATCCGATCGAGCGGCGCGCGTACATGTTCGGCGGGGGCGCCACCTCGGACGTGTTCCAGATCTACGCCGAGGCGAACGCGGTGGTGGCCAACGTCGCGAGCGGGTTCGAGGTGCTCGAGGCGGACGTGGAGTACGCCTTCGTGCCCGATCCGGGGGCGCCCACGCCGACGGACCCGGGGTACCTGCCGCGGGGGACGTGGGCGGAGACCGTCTCGTACCGCATGAAGCACACGTGCACGCCGCCTGCGCCCGTCGCTGGGGCGGAGCCGCCGCAGTGCTTCGCGGACCGGATCGCGCTGCACTTCGGGGATCCGGACGTGGACGGCAACGCCACCCTCGAGGAGAAGACGGACGACAACGTCACGATCGAGGTCGTGCGCGCGGACGGAGCGCGGTTCCCGATGGGGCCGCGGCTCGTGGAGGGCGACGGGGACGGGCTCGTGGCGCTGCAGCAGGACGACGAGCCCGACTTGCACGGCCGCACGGACGACGCGTCCGGGGCCGTGGACTCGCACACGTTCCGGCTGCCGTGGGCGGCGCTGTCCGGGGAGGAGCTCACCGTCGTCGTCACCTGGGCGGACGGCGACCCCGCGGACACGCGGCGGCATTCCTTACTTCGGAACGAAAGGCAAGGGGAACAAGGACGGAGCGATCGACCTGCACAAGTTGCTCGCGTTCGGAGCCCACCGGGTGACGCTCGGCGACGGTACGTGCCAGGACAACCACGCTGTCGTCCTGCGTAGCCTGTCGGTGTGGCCGGGCGAGGCGCCCGTGGCATCGGTCGACCAGGCGCAGGTGGTACCGCTGGACCACATCCACCTCGTGCCCCCGCTCGCCGAGCCGGGGCGCCAGCCACTCACGGGGGTCGGGATCGGCCCCGAGGTCCCGTGTGTCCTCGCGGACTTCGCCGGGTTCCCCGGCCTGGCCCCGGGTGGGGTCTGCTCGGCCCCCGGGCTGGACTTCGGCCTCGCAAGCCTGCGGTTGTTCGCCATCCAAGGGGTCGCCCCGGTGACGGTCGATGGGTCCACCGCGGCGTACGTGCATTCCTGCCTGACTGCGCAGGCGGCCGTGGAGATCGAGTATCACTTTGCCTCGGGCGACTTCGCGCTGGACACCGAGGCCACGGAGGGCTGGCTCGGATCGAACCCGATCCCGGTCCGCAGCGTGGTGTTCGCCCCCCCCTACGTCCTGCCGACGGGCGTGTTGGGCTCGAACACCGCCGGATCCGTTGCGGTCACCGCGTTCGACGCCGCGGGCGGGGTGGGGCAGGATCCGCCAGGATGGATGACGGCCTCGGATTGGCGCGCGACCCTGGCCCACGAGTGGGTGCACAGCTGGATGGGAACGCGGCGCGTGGCCACCGCCGAGACCCTGTGGTTCAAGGAGGGTCTGCCGTCGCTGGTCGGCACGATGTTGTACCCGGACGACGCCGAGAACGTGGACCGGCTGGTGAGCGGCCAGTCGCTCCTCGTCGCGAACACGGCGTTCGGGTCACCTGCCGATCTCGAGTCGAACGGCAAGACGATGGAGGTGGCCTACTTCATGGGTCCCTACACGCTCGCCCAGCTTCTGCACACGGCGTGGGCCAGCAACCCGACCGTGTACGGATCCGCCGAGGAAGTGCTGGGTGCGCTGGGGGACGAGCTGTTCCCGCCCGGCCGCCTGTACGAGCCCCTGACGGGCCCCGTCCCCGATGGCTACGACCCGGAGGTCGACCCGGTTCCCCTCGAGCTGGTGTTCGAAGAGATCGGCGCGTGGTCGTTCTACGGGC
>JBEBJC010000629.1:0-5203 GCA_040080105.1 Myxococcota bacterium | reverse complement strand
AGAGAGGGGCCGAGGGGGGTCGCGTCGGGGGCGAACAGCCGAAGGTACGCGCCGGAGCCGAGGCCTGCCCCCTCCGACTCGGTCTTGTCGCGCCAGCTCACCGCGATCGTGCCGTCGTCGGCCACGTCCACCGCCGGGCGGCTCGGCCAGGCCGAGTCGAGGTCGTCGGCGCGGAACGTCCACAACGTGCCGTCTCCGCGGTACAGCCGACCCCAGACCTCGTACACGAAGTCGCCGTCGACCAGCGGGTCGTCGATGTCGCGCGACCACACGCCCACCCACCCGCCGTCGGCGGTCGAGGCCGCGTCCGCCGTCTTGCGCGACGACAGGTCGGCGAGCTTCGGGATGGTCGACGGCGCGAGGTCGGCGCCGAAGTCCTTCCACACGATCCGGCCGCCGAACTCCCCCATCCACTCGGCGCCGAACTCGGTCCAGATCGCGGAGCCGCCACCGGGGCGAACCGCCAGGTCGACCGCGTCGGCGTCGATGTCCACGTCGTGGATCACCACCGGATCACCGGCGACCGTCCCGTCGGGGGCGATCGCGTTGAGCAGCACCCGGCCCTGGTTGTCGTTCCACCCGATCACCCACCGCGCGCCGTCCCACTCCACGTCGGGCTTGTCGCCGACACCGCCCGGCACCGACAGCTCCTTCGGCTCGTCGAGCACGGTCCCGTCGTGGTCACACCGCGCGGCGAGCACGATCGTGTTCGGCTCGGTCCCCGCCGCCCAGGTCACCAGGTACCGATCCCCGCCGTCCCAGTCCACGGTCGAGTGGCTGTGCAGCAGGCCGGCGTTCGGGGTCGTCAGCGTGGCGATCGGGCCGAGCGACGCGGCCCACCGGGGCGGCTCGGTCCCGGTGAGCCCGCGCGGCCCCGCAGAATCGCCATCGCCGTTGGGTCCGTTGCAGGCCGACACGCAGAGAATCAGCGACGAGAGCATGGTCGGAACGTAGCCCGTCCGCCTCGCACCCGATAGGTCCTGGCGCCCCTGCACGGGCGATTCATGGAATTCCGAAACATCGCGATCATTGCGCACGTCGACCACGGCAAGACCACCCTGGTCGATGCGATCCTGCGTCAATGCAGGGCGTTCACCGACCACGAACACGTCGTCGACCGAGTCATGGACTCGATGGATCTCGAGCGAGAGCGCGGGATCACCATCGCGAGCAAGAACACAGCGGTGTACTACGAAGGCACCAAGATCAACATCGTCGACACCCCGGGTCACTCGGACTTCGGCGGAGAGGTCGAGCGGGTGTTGTCGATGGTCGAAGGAGCGATGCTCCTGGTCGACGCGTCGGAGGGCCCGCTGCCCCAGACCCGGTTCGTGCTGCGCAAGGCGCTGCAGGCCGGGCTCAAGGTGCTCGTGTGCCTGAACAAGATCGACCGGCCCGACGCCCGCCCAGAGCAGGTGTTGCAGGCCGTGTACGACCTGTTCATCGACGTGGGCGCCAACGACGAGCAGCTCGACTTCCCGATCCTGTACGCGGTCGCCCGCGAAGGCCTGGCGTCGACCGACCTCGCGACCCGCGGCACCGACCTGCGGCCGTTGCTCGACTCGGTGATCAAGTTCGTGCCGCCCGCCGCGAAGACGCTCGAGGGCTCCACCGGCGGCCAGCTGCTGGTCACGAACCTCGACTACGATCCGTACGTGGGCCGGCTGTGTCTCGGTCGCCTGGTCGGCGGTCCGTTCAAGCGCCAGACGCCCGCGGTGATCTTCACCGCCACCGGCCAGCGCAACGTGAAGATCCAGCTGCTGTACACCTGGAGCGGCCTGCGCCGGCACGAAGTCGACGAGGCCGAACCCGGAGACATCGTGGCGATCGCGGGGATCGACGAGATCACCGTGGGCGACACCGTGGCGAACGGCAGCGAGCCGAAGGCGCTGCCCCGGATCCGGGTCGACGAGCCCACGATCGGCATCACGATGACGATCAACACGAGCCCCCTGTCGGGCCGCGACGGGAAGTTCCTCACCGGCCGGCAGATCAAAGAGCGTCTCGAACGCGAGATGTTGACCAACGTGAGCCTCCGGCTCGAGCCGTCCGAACAGAGCGACGCGTTCAAGTTGTTCGGCCGCGGGGAGCTCCAGCTCGGGATCCTGATCGAGCAGATGCGGCGCGAAGGGTTCGAGATGTCGCTGTCGCGGCCCGAGGTCCGGCTCAAGGACGACGGCAACGGCAACGTGCTCGAGCCGTTCGAGCAGATCACGATCGACGTGCCCGACGCGTACGTCGGCGGGATCACCCAGCAGATGGCCGCCCGGCGCGGCGAGATGCAGGACATGGTCGCCGACGGCCTCGGGCGCACCCGGATGGTGTACCGCGTCCCCACCCGGGGAATGATCGGGTTCCGCGGCCAGATGTTGACCGAGACCCGCGGCGAGGGCGTGATGAACACCCTGTTCGACGGGTGGGACGCGTTCGCGGGCCCGATCCAACGCCGGCAGAACGGCGCGATCGTGAGTGACCGCTCCGGGGTGTGCACCGCGTACGCGCTGTTCGGGCTGCAGCCCCGCGGCGTGCTGATGGTGGCCCCCGGCGACGAGGCCTACGAAGGGATGATCGTCGGTGAGCACAACCGCGACTCCGACCTGAACGTGCACGCGGTGAAGGGCAAGCAGCTCACGAACTTCCGCACCACGTCGGCCGACGAGAAGCTGGTGCTCGCGCCGCCGCGCGAGATGAGCCTCGAGGCGGCGATGGAGTTCATCGACGACGACGAGTGGGTCGAGGTCACCCCGAAGGCGATCCGGCTGCGCAAGAAGGTCCTGCCGGCGAACGAGCGATCGGTCGTCCGCGGAGACCGACGGAAGGAGTGACCCTCGCCGTCCCGACGGACGGTGGGGTGTGCACCGGGCGACGCAGCACGGGCCTCCGGGCCCGGAACCTGCCCCCGGGTGGTTGCGCGGGTCGTGGGGATCCGGCTAGCCACTGCGCGGGGAGTGTGGATGCGTACGGTGCGATGGCTGTGGGTACTCCTGCCGCTCGTGTGGCTCGGGCTCGCGTGTGGCGGTCTGGTCGGAGAAGAGGCGGTGCCCGAGGAGCGGCCGCTCGAGTCCCCGTTCACATGGGGGCTGCTGATGTCGTGGTGCGCGCTGCTGATCGGCGGCGGCTCCGCGGTGCTCGGCATCTGGATCGACCGTGACAAGTCGCGCCCCGCGTCGTTCGCGGTGGCGTTGTCCGGCCTGATCATGGCGGCGATGGGCGTCGGCGCCATGCAAGGGTACCTCGACGAGGAGGGCGCGATCGAGAACCGCGCCAACCTCGAGCGGATGCTCGACATGGTCGAGGAGCTGTCCGAGAAGTCGGGCGACCCGGCGCTCGCGGCGCTGATGGAGACCGAAGGCAAGCACCGCCGCCCGCGGGCGCGGCGCGCCCCGGCCCCGCCGGCGCCGATCGAGCCCGCCGCGGTCGAGCCCGCCGCGGTCGAGCCTGCGCCCGAAGAAGGTGCCGCCGACGAAGGCGCGGCCCCGGTCGAGCCCGCCGCCGCCGAAGGTGCGGCGCCGGTCGAGCCCACCCCGGACGCGCCGGCTCCGGCCGCCGCCCCTGCCGCTCCAGCCCCCGCTCCGGCGGCGGCGCCGAGCGGCGGCGACAAGACGGGCAAGGCGAAGGCAGGCAAGGCGAAGAACGGCGGGGGTGAGTGATGTTCGACATGGGCTTGATGGTCGGCTTCGCCGGGATCTTCGTCGCCACCCTCGCGGGCGTGCTGGGCGTGTGGATGGAGCGGGAGCGCGACAACCCGCCATGGTGGGCGCTGTTCTTCTCCGCGTTGATCGTGTTCGCGTCGTTCATCGAGTTGATCCGCACCGTGGTGTCGGCGTGGGGAGACGCGTCCACCGAGGACACGATGGCGACGATCCTCGAGCAGCTCACCGTGATCTCCGAGCAGAGTGACAACCCGGAGCTCGCGAGCTTCGTCGGCAACGAGCTGTCGCGGTCGGACCCGAAGCTGGTGAAGCGGGTCGAGAAGAAGGTCGCGGCGAAGGGCGGCGACCCGAGCGCGGTCCGGCGCAAGGCCGCCGAGGGACGGCGCGCGACCGAGGAAGGTCGCCAGGCGACCCGCGCGGCGGGTGAGGCGGCGCGGACCGGGAAGGCCGCGAAGGCCGGCAAGCCCGGCGAGGCGGTCGAGGGCAAGGCCGGCAAGGTGGGCGCCGAGGGCGTCGAAGGCAAGACCGGCAAGACCGGGAAGGCCGCCGACGGCGAGTCCGGAGCCGAGGGCAAGGCCGGCAAGGCCGACCCGGGCGCCGCCGACCCGACCCAGCGCACCGATCCCGGCGACGGCAAGGCCGGCAAGGCCGAGGGCGCCGAGGGCAAGGCCGGGAAGGCCGAGGGAACCGAGGGCAAGGCCGGAAAGGTCGAGGGCAAAGCCGGAAAGGCCGAGTAGCGAACGCCGGTTCGTGGGTCCGCCGAGCCTCGGGGCTCGGCGGGCTCTCCTCCGCGCCCCGGACGGGCTAAGGCGGGTCGGAGGAGGGACGATGGCCGACGCGGGCTTGCTGATCGGGTGGAATCGGGTGGTGCCGGGCAAGGATGCGCTGGCGGTCGAGCTGTGGGCCGAGATGCTCACCTACCTCCGGCGCCTGCACGCCGGCGGGCAGATCGCGCAGTTCGAGCCGGTGCTGCTCGGCGCGTATGGCGGGCCGCTCAACGGGTTCGTGCTGGTCCACGGGGCGCAGGACCTGCTCGACAAGGTGCGGAACAGCGAGGAGTTCCTGCTGTTCAACGTCCGCGCGAACAAGGTCCTCGAGGGGTTCGTGGTGGTGCGCGCGCACTTCGGCGAAGAGGCCGCGAAGATCATGCGGCTGTACGCCACCACCTGAAGGCCGTCGAGTAGGGAGGACCCGCCCCGCGGTCGTCCGCGGAGCGGGTCCGTGGGTCAATCGACGCCGAGCACCACGCCGGCGCCTACGGTGCGCCCCCCCTCGCGGAGGGCGAACCGCACGCCAGGCTCGATGCCCACGGGCTTCTGCAGCCGGAACGAGATCGTCGCGCGATCGCCGGGCTGCACCGCGCCGACCTCGCCCACGTCGACCACGCCGGTGACGTCCGTGGTGCCGAAGAAGAACTGGGGCTGGTACCCCGTGCCGAACGGCGTGTGCCGCCCGCCCTCTCCTGCCGTCAACACGAAGATCTCCGCCGTGCCCACCGTGCGCGGGGTCACCGCTCCCGGCGCGCTCAGCACCTGACCGCGCTCCACCTC
>JBEBJC010000628.1:0-5205 GCA_040080105.1 Myxococcota bacterium | reverse complement strand
GTCGCGACCATCACGTGCCCGCCGTCGAGCTGTCCGAACGGGAGCAGGTTCATCGCGGTGACCAAGCACCCGACCCACAGGGCGTAGCCGACCGGATCGCCGGTGGTGAGCGGGGCCACCTCCCCTCGGATCAGCCACGAGGTGACCGACCACAACGCCGGGCTCCTGAGCGGCTCACCGGCGCCGCTCGGCGCGGACCACGCGGTGCGCGCCACGCACGCCACCACGAGCACCAACCAACCCGCGATCGGGCCGGCGATCCCCATCTCGAGCAGGGCGGTGCGGGTTCGCGGCCGATCGTGCACCCGGAGCACCGCCCCCAATGTCCCCACGAAGAACGGGGCCGGCAGGAACAGCGGCAACGACACGCTCATGCCGTGGGCCCGCCCCACCGCCCGGTGCCCGATCTCGTGTGCCCCCAGGAAGCCGAGCAACGTCGTGGCGAACAACGCCGAGTCGTACCACCCCGCGTCGCCGCTCCATCGGTGCACCACGACCACCGAGGCCGCGGTCGCGACGAACAACACGGACGCGAGCCATCGCTCGCGCACCACTTTGTCTGGCCTGGGGAGCAGCGGCCCGTGGGGGGCGCGCCAACGAAACGACGATTCCACTTGTCCGGCCGGTCTCGGTACCTACTATTCGGGCGATGCGTGACCCGTATACCGTACTGGCCGTCGACCGCGGGGCGGATGCCGAAGCCCTGCGCAAGGCCTACCGCAAGCTGGCGAAAGAGTGGCACCCCGACGTGAACAAGTCGGCGGGCGCCGAGGAGAAGTTCCGCGAGATCAACAACGCGTACGAGATCCTCGGCGACGCGGAGAAGCGGCGCCTGTGGGACGAGTTCGGCGAAGCGTCGACCCGGCCGGGGTTCGACCCGGCGATGGCCCGTCGGTACGCCGGTCGGGGCCCGTCCCCCGGGGGCGTCGAGGGCGTCGACATCGAGGAGCTGCTCGGCAACCTGTTCGGCGGTGGCGGCGGGGGGTTCGGCCGGGTCCCGAGCCGCGGGCGGGACCAGCAGATCGAGCTCACGGTCGACTTCATGACCACGGTGCTCGGCGGGGAGCGGGTGATCAGCCTGCGGCGCCCGACCGGGAACGCCGAGCAACTCCGGGTGCCGATCCCCGCCGGCGCGAAGGACGGAGGCAAGGTCCGGATGCGCGGCCAAGGCTTGCCTCCGCGCGGCGGCGGCGAATGCGGCGACCTGTTGGTGGTGTTGCGGGTCCTCGACCACCCCCACCTGCGCCGCGACGAGGACGACCTCGAGATGGAGGTCCCGGTCACCGTGCTCGAGGCGGTGCGGGGCGGCCCGATCACCGTCCCCACGCCGCTCGGCGACGTGAAGGTCACGGTCCCTCCCGGCGTGCGCACCGGCACGCGGATGCGGATCCGGGGCCGCGGCGTGCAGAAGAAGGGCGCGCCGGGAGACCTGTACCTGGTGTTGCGCCCGGTGATCCCCGAGCTCACGCCGGAGTCGACCGACGAGCTGATCGCGGCGGCCGAGCGCCTCGAGGCGGCGTACACCGAGCCGGTGCGGGCCCACCTCAAGGTGTGACTCAGGGGTCGGTGCCTGGCTCCTCGCGGGTCGCCTTCAGCGCCTCCATGCAGGCCTGGAGCTCGAGGTACCGCGACAAGTGACCCGGTTCCCCCCCGTGCTTGTCCGGGTGGAACCGCACCACCTGCTCGCGGTACGCCAGCTTCACCCGGTCTGGGTTGTGGACCTCGTGCTCGCGCAGCCCCAGCACCGCGGCGATCTCGAGTTCGGTGGGCGGGGTTCGCGGTCCGAACCGGGGGATCGGGCCGGCCGGCTCGGGCAGGTGCACCACGTACCCCGCGAACCCGAATCGGTTCCCCGGGCCGGTGAGCTTGATCACCGCACCCTTCTGCAGGATCTGCGCTCCTGCACCGCGTTGCTGCACCCACAGCTCGGGCGTGGGGTCCCTCACGAACAGCTCGTACCCTCGCTCGGGTTGCTCGAGGTTTCGGACCAGGGCCGCCCGCAGCGGCGCGAGCTCTGGGTCGTCGAGCGGGACCACCGACCGATCGTCGCCGCCGAAGGTGATCATCGCGTAGCGCCAGTGCTTGATCGCCACATCGAACGCCGGCTGGAACCGATCGCTGTCGACCCGCAGGGGCATCGGCCGCCGGCTGGCCGCGGCGCTCATCGGGGTCGCGAACTTCGGGTTCGGGGTCACCCCCTCCCACGGGTCCTTCGGGCCGAGGGTGCGGCCGCTGATCCCGGGCGTGCGGCCAGGCGCCAGCGGCGTCGCGGCGGGGGGTGGCGTGGCGGCGCGACGCTCGGCGTCGGCCTCCTCCTGCCGTGGGCTGCGGCGGAACAGCCGGGGCGGCACCGCGGCCGACTCGGGCAGGGTGAACTGGAGCGCGTCGGCCGGCGTCGATCCCATCGCCACCTTGTCGCCCGGCCGCAGGCCCCGCACCGTACCCATCCACGGCACGCTGACCCACAGCGGGTCGAGCTCGGTCCACACGTACACCCCGAAGTTGCTCCAACCCCGCTCGAGCAGGTACCCGTCGGACTCCACCCGCACCGCCGCGATCACCACCTCACGGTCGAGGCTCGCGATCTCGGCCGCGTGCAGCTCCCGGTCGAGCAGCGGCACGTCGACGTTCAGGCCGATCCCGATGGTCGCCGTGCGGCGGCCCGACTCGAACAGCGCGGCGAGCTCGCTGCGGATGTCCACGTCGCGCTGCGCTTGCACCAAGCGCGCGAGCTGGATCGGCAGGGCGGTCGGATCCGGCATACGACAGTGTAATCACCGCGTCCGGCGCGGGACCAGTGCGGAGGTCGACGATGGTCGGGTGGTTCGCGTGGAGCCTCGGGTGCGGCAGCCCGGTGCCGCTGCCTGGACCTGCGCCCACCCCGACGCTCGACCTCGCCCGGCTACCCGACATCGCCGAGTCCGCGCTGCGGTCGGTGGCGTTCGTGACCACCCGCCGGAGCCTGCCGGGGGCGCCCCAGCCTCCGGGCCTGCTCGACCTACCGGAGAGCCACCACCGCACCGAGGTCGGCGAGGGTTCGGCGGTGGTGGTGCGCGAAGACGGAGCCCTGGTCACCAGCAACCACGTGATCCAGGGCACGTCCGACGTGACGGTGCGGCTCGCCGACGGGACCGTGACATCGGCCCGGGTGGTGGCCTCCGATCCCCAGACCGACGTGGCGGTGCTGCAGCTGCGGGACGTGCCGCCCGGCCTGGTCCCGATCCGGTTCGGCGACTCCGACGACCTGCGGGTGGGCCAGGTGGTGCTCGCGGTGGGCAACCCGTTCGGCGTGGGGCAGACCGTCACCATGGGCATCGTCAGCGCGCTCGGGCGGGCCCGGCTCGGCCTCGTCGACTACGAGGACTTCATCCAGACCGACGCCGCCATCAACCCGGGCAACTCGGGCGGGGCCCTGGTGAACCTCGACGGAGAGCTGGTCGGGATCGTGACTGCGATCTGGTCCAACTCGGGCGGCTCGGACGGCGTGGGGTTCGCGGTGCCGTCGAACCTCGCGCGCCAGGTGTCGGAGATGCTGCTCGAGACGGGTCGGGTGGACCGCGGGTGGCTCGGCGCTTCGCTGCAGGAGGTGTCCCCCGCCCTGCGGGTCGCGCTCGCCCCGGCGATCGAAGGGGGCGTCGTGGTGACCGACGTCCAGACCGGATCCCCTGCGGCGTTCGCAGGCCTGGTGCCCGGCGACGTGATCGTGTCGCTCGACGGGCGGCCGGTGCGCGACCCGGAGCGGGTGCGGACCTGGGTGGCGGCAGCGGGGCCCGGCGCGCCGTTCTCGCTCGAGGTGGTGGGGCGGGACCAGACATCGCGCGTGGTCAGCGGGGCGCTGTCGGCGGTCCCGAGCCCGTCGGCGCGCGCCACCCTGGTCGCGCAAGGGGTCAAGCTCGACCCCGTGACCGAGTCGATCCGCATCGAGCGCAACCTCCCGCGCCAGCTGCGCGGCCTGCTGGTGGTCGCGGTGGACCCGGCGGGCAGGCTGGCGGGCGCCGGGCTCCTCCCGGGGGACGTGATCCTCGACCTCGACCACCGGCCGATCGAGACCACCGCCGCGTTCACCGCGGGGTTCGACGACGCGGGCCAGCAGCCGGTCCTGCTGCGGATCTGGCGCGACGGGACGATCCGGTTCGTCGCCGGTTGACGGCTACCGCGAGACCTGCAGGCGCATGATCGTCTTGCCGCACCCCACCGTGTCGCCGCTCTGCAGCTTGCTCACCGTGATCCGGCGGCCGTTGTGGTAGGTGCCGTTGGTCGAGCCGAGGTCGCGCAGGAACACCATCTCGCGCCCGAACACCTCGATCACCGCGTGGTGACGGCTCACCTCCACGTCGGTGAGGGGGACTTCGCCCTGGCGGCGCCCGATCGAGACGTTCCCCCGGGTGAACCGGAACACCTTCCCCGCGTCCGAGCCCGAGATCACCTCGACCACCGCGTTCAGCCCGGGCGGCAGGCGCAGGTCCTGCCCGATCACGTCCGGCGGTGGGCGCGCGCGGTCGGCGCCGCTCCGCAGCTCCACCAGCTCTTCGTCGAGCAGCCACGCGATCTCGAGCTGCGACGGCGCGGCCCGCGCGGGGGCCTCGACCTTCTCGCGCGGGTCTTCGCCCACGTACAGCACCATCTTCGACGCGCCGATGGTGATCTCCGACCCCGGCTTCAGGCTCGCTTCCCGCACCATCCGGCCGTCGACCATCGTGCCGTTGGTGGAGCCGAGGTCCTGCAGCACGAACCCCTCGTCCTTGACCAGGATCCGGCAGTGGGAGCCCGAGACCAGGGGATCATCGAGGATCAGGTCCCCGCGCTTCCGCCCGACGACCAGCGGCTTGCCGTCGTGCAGCTGCACGTTCAGCCCTCGGCGGACGCCGCTGACGATCTGGAGGAACGCCTGATCCACGCTAGGCGCTGCCCGCCGACCGTTCCTGGTCTGCGGCACCGGAGCCCGGCGCGCGCTCGTCTCGCGCCCGCTGCCCCTGCCAGAACTGGTGGAACCGGCCGGGCAACGTCCGGCCGAGGGCGTGCTCGAGCGCCTCCCCCACGAGGCTCACCCGCTCGAGGTCCACGCCGGTTTGGGGGCCCACCCCCTCGGGCGGCTCCTGCAGCCCTCCCAGCCGCTCGAACAGGTGGACGTCCTGCTCGTTCTTGAGCAGTGCACCGGCGAGAGGGGGGATCACCTTGCGCGGATCGCTTTCGCGCAACGTCTCA
>JBEBJC010000627.1:0-5214 GCA_040080105.1 Myxococcota bacterium | reverse complement strand
GCCGCCGACCTCGTGGTGCCGAGTGACCCTGCGGCGGCCGCCGACCGGCTGATCACCGCGGAGCGGAAGATCCGCGACCCTTCGGTGTCGGATGGGGACGCGGGCCTGTGGGGGCACGTGCAGCAGCGGGTGTACCGCGCGCTGGCCAACGACGAGGTGTTGGCCAACGCGGTGCTCGGTTCCATCCCGCCCGAGCTGAAGCCGGCAGTGGAGAAGTGCCTGTTCGGCACGCGCGAGATCGCGCTCACCGTCACCAAGCCGAAGACCGACCTCCCGGACTGGCGGATCGTACCGGCGCGGCCGATCGGCGAGCTGAAGGGGTTCTACGAGGCCTCCGCGGCGAGGCACGGGGTGCCGTGGACCGCGCTGGCGTCGGTGCACCTGAACGAGACGCGCACCGGGCGGCTCCGCGGGACTTCGCCGGCCGGCGCGAAGGGGCCGATGCAGTTCATGCCCGCGACCTGGGCGGAGTTCGGCCTGGGCGGGGACATCGAGAAGGAGCAGGACGCGATCGAAGGCGCGGCGAACTACCTGGCGAAGTCCGGGTGGGCCACCGACAAGCGCAAGGCGATCTGGGCGTACAACCACAGCGACCACTACATCAACGCCATCCTGGCGTTCATGGAGGTGATGGACGCCGAGCCTGCGGCCCACCGGGGGCTGTGGGGGTGGCAGGTGTACTACCGGACCGCGTCCGGTTCGATCTGGCTCGAGGAGGGGTACGAGCAGCACGAGCGGATCCCGATCTCGCAGTACTGTGAAGGGAAGGGCGAGCCGTATTGTCCGAAGATCCATTGAGCGGGCGCGTGCCTGGGCCGCGCGAACCGGGTACGTCTCGGGTCCCCTGGTCTAGGAGAACGGGATGTCTGCTCGAATCGGAGACGGCAAGGTCGCGACCTTCCACTACACGCTGACCAACGACGCCGGTGAGGTCCTGGACTCGTCCGACGGACACGAGCCGCTGGCGTACCTGCACGGCGCCGGGAACATCGTGCCCGGGCTCGAGCGGCAGCTCGCGGGCAAGGGCTCGGGCGACGAGTTCGCGACGCGGGTCGCCCCCGAGGATGGGTACGGCCTGCGCGAGGGTGAGCCGCAGCCGGTCGAGCGCAAGGCGTTCCCGCCCGACGCGAAGATCGAGAAGGGCATGACGTTCCACGCCCAGACGCCGGACGGCGACGTGATCCGGCTCACCGTCGATCGGGTCGAGGCGGACACGGTGTGGGTGGACGACAACCACCCGCTCGCCGGGGTGGCGCTGAACTTCGCGGTGCGGGTGGTGGAGGTCCGCGACGCCACCGACGAGGAGATCGAGCACGGTCACCCGCACATGCCGGGCCACCACCACCACTAGGACCCGACAGTCACCGGGACGGGGTCACCTCCCGGTGAAACCGGGACGCGAGCTCCTCCAGCGCCCCGTCGAGCGGCTGGGTCCCGTCCACCACCACGTCGGCGTGGTGGCGGCTCGAGGCGACCCACTCGTGGTGCATCGGTCGGACGGACCGCTCGTACTGGTCGAGCACCTCGAGCGCGGTGCGGCCGCGCTCGGCCACGTCCCTGCGGATCCGGCGTGCGAGCCGGAGGTCGTCCGGCGCGTCCACGTACACCCGCAGGTCGAGCAGCTCGCGCAGGGGCTCTACCGCGAGGATCAAGATCCCTTCGACGATGACCACCGGCCGGGGGTCGACCCGGTCGGCGTGGTCGGCGCGGTCGTGCCGGGCGAAGTCGTACACCGGGAGGTGGGCGGGGTGCCCGGCCTTCAGGCGGTGCAGGTCGTCGATCAGCCGACCGCTGTCGAGCGCGTCGGGGTGGTCGAAGTTTCGCTCGCGCGCCTGGCTGCGCGGACGGTAGTAGCGGTCGTGCGCGACCAGCAGGCACCGGTCGCCGAGCCGGTCAGCCAGGGCGCGGGCGAGCGTGGTCTTTCCGGAGGCGCTGCCACCGGCGATCCCCAGCACGAACACGGCCTACTCCGGCGCGGTGGGGTCGCCGCGGGCAACCACCACTCGGGCTTCGATCTTCGCGCCCATCCGGACGTCGAGCCACGGGGTGACGACCTCCCCCTTGACCACGGCGGTCTCGAGCAGGGTGACCCGCTCGGTGGCCACGAGCTGGCCGACGATGGTGCCGCCGATCAGCGCCTGGGCGACCCACACATCGCCCTCGATCCGGCCGGTCGCCCCGAGGTCGAGCAGCTCCTCCGACTGGATGTTGCCGTACATCGCGCCGTCGATCCGGACCCGACCCTTGTAGGTGAGGTCGCCGCGCCAGGTCGACCCGGCGCCGAGCCACCCGGTGACCGGGAGTGTCTGGGGTGTCCCGGCCATCAGGGCTTCCCGCTCTGCAACAGGCCGAGCAGGCGCTCGAGGTCTTCCCCGTCCGAGTAGTCGATCACGATCCGGCCGCCGCCGGCCGCGCTGGGCTTGACCGCCACGCTGGTGTGCAGCGCGTCCTCGAGCAATTTCACCACGTACTCGAACTGGCGGCGGTCCTTGGCCTTCTTCTCGACCGCCTGCACGGTGGGCACGCGGGACAGCTCGTTCGCCAAGCGCTCGGTCTGGCGGACGTTGAGCTGGTTGTCGACGATCTGCGCGAGCACCTTCGGGAGGGACTCCTCCTCGGCCAACGGCAGCAGCGCCCGGGCGTGGCCGGCGCTGATCCGCCCGTCGCGCACCGCGTCGAGCACGTGCGCCGGCAGCTTGAGCAGCCGCACCAGGTTCGCGACGGTGGACCGATCCTTGCCGACCGCGCCGGCGACGCGGTCCTGGGTGTAGCCGTACTCTTCGAGCAGGCGCTGGAAGCCGCGGGCGGACTCGATCGGGTCGAGGTCGGAGCGCTGGAGGTTCTCGACCAGCGCGAGCTCGAGCTGGTGGGACGGAGCGTCGGCCTCCCGAACCACGACCGGCACCTCGGACAGGCCGGCCAGCGCGGCGGCCCGCAGCCGTCGCTCGCCGGCGATCACCACGTAGTGACCATCGGTCTTGCGCACGAGCAGCGGCGACAGGATGCCGTGGGTGCGGATGCTCGCCGCGAGCTCGTCGAGCGCCGCGCGGTCGAACTCGGTTCGGGGCTGCTCGGGGTTCGGCCTGATCTCGTCGATCGGCACGACCCGCAACGCCTCGCGCTCGGAGGGGAGCGCGTCGAGCTCGAGCGCGCTGTCGGGGATCAACGAAGCGAGACCCCGACCCAAACCACGACCACGCCCGCTCATACGGCCTCCCGCCAATTGCTGACCGGCTCGCCGCGCCGCGTGAGCAGCTCCTCGGCGAGCATGAAGTACGCGCGCGCGCCCGCCGACTTGGGATCGTACTGCACGATGGGCTTGCCGAACGAAGGGGCCTCTCCGAGGCGGACGTTGCGCGGGATCACCGCCCGCAGGACGCCGTCGCCGAACAGGGAGCGCGCCTGGGTCTCGACCTCACGGCACAAGTTGTTCCGGTTGTCGGTCATGGTGACCACGATCCCGTCGCGCTGGAGGTCGGGGTTGAGCGACTTGCGGACCGCAGACACGGTGCGCAGCAGCTCGCCGAGACCTTCCATGGCGAAGTACTCGGCCTGCAACGGGATCAACACCGCGTCCGACGCGGTCAGCGCGTTCAGGGTGAGCAACCCGAGCGACGGGGGGCAGTCGATCAACACGTCGTCGTACCGGTCGCGAATGCCCGCGAGCACCTTCTTCAGCCGTCGCTCTCGGTTCGGCTCGTTCACCAGCTCGAGCTCGGCCCCGACGAGGTCACGGTTCGCCGGCAGGATGTGCAACCGCTCGTTCTCGGACGGCAACAAGATCGAGTCGAGGGGCCGCAGCTCGAACAGCGCGTCGTACAGGCCGGCCTCGATCTTGACCCTAGGGTAACCCAGGCCGCTGGTGGCGTTGCCCTGGGGGTCGCAGTCCACCACGAGGACACTGCGTCCCATCGCTGCGTAGGCTGCCGCGAGATTGACCGCGGTGGTCGTCTTTCCGACGCCACCCTTCTGGTTCGAGATCGCAACGACGCGCGACATGGCATCTCGGGGGTGGAGGGCGTGACGTTGACCCAGCGAGTGTAGCGCCCCCCGAGTGCTGCGCCAAGGTTTCACGTGAAACATTCTCCCCCGCTCAAGAGTGTGGTCCGTATTATCGGCTTTCATCCTTGTCCGGGCCGAATCGCGTCGCCGCCTCGCGGTCGTGCCGCGTTAGCGGTGTGGGGAGGGAGGACGGGTGACGCTGCTTCAGCACCACCGTGCGCTGCTGGAGCAGTGGCGGACATCGATGAACCTGGTGGGACCCGGGCCGGTGGAGGAACACTACGATGATTGCGCCCAGGCGTTGTCGGTGCTCCCGCCCGGGCAGACGGGCCGGTGGGCCGACCTCGGCTCCGGCGCTGGCTTCCCAGGGATCGTGTTCGCGTCTCTCCACCCCGAGGCCGTCCTCGAGCTGGTCGACAGCCGGATCAAGCGCTGCGTGTTCCTGGAGCACGCGCTCGTGGGCGCGGGTCCTGGCTCACGGGCTCGCGTCCGACGGGCGCGGGTCGAGGAGCTCGAGTCCGGGGCCTACGACGGCGTGATGGCCCGGGCGTTCGCACCGCCGGCCGAGGTGCTGGCGCACGCGGCGCGGTTGCTCACCCCCGGCGGGGTGGTGGTGTTGATGGTCGGCAGTGAGGCCGAGGGGTTGGAGCACCCGCAGCTCGAGCCGGAGGTCGACCATCGGTACGTGAGCGCGGGGCGGCCTCATCGGGTGGTGGTGCAGCGCCTCCGCGCGCCTGCGGGGTGACGTCGCCCGTCGGGAGCGAACGGACCGGGGTTGGCTCACACCGGTGGCCGAGCTGGCTCGCGTCGCCGCCGGTGGCGATCGTCGCTGGCGCCTGGGTCAGCGCGCGCTCGGGCGGCTCCGGTCCGGGTCGAGGGGGTACCCCGCCGAAAGGCCGTCGGGCGGCGTGACGCGTAGCTCCTGCTGCTTGTGGTGGGACGGGCCGTCCACCACCAGACCGGACGCGCAACGACCACGTTGACGACCCGATCGGTGCCGTCTTTCAGGATCGGGGTTCGAAGTCGATGCGCAGGCGCAGCCTCATCCCCGACAGGTGGAGGTGCGTGAGGACCACCTTCTTGTCCCGCTCGAGTACTTCAGCTCGATGAGGACTTCAACGCTTGCCAGAAACCAGCCACTCGTGCTCGCGAGAACCGGCCACCGCGTCGAACGCGATCCCGTTCGCCAAGGCGAGGGTCGATGCTCGCATC